>JAEURO010000157.1 GCA_016788345.1 Chthonomonadaceae bacterium | reverse complement strand
AATAGATGGTGCTGGCAGCAAAGGCAAAAAAAAGGCCGATTTTCAACCAAATGGCTTCGAGGAGGGCTTTGCGAGCGTGTGCACTGACAAACTCGTCTCGCTTCCTCCAGAGTCCAAAGCCCACCAAAGGACCAAGAATAGGCCAAAAAATCGAGGAGATGTGTACAGCCGCGGCAAGCGCCCGGGCTCTACGTTCAACTTTCGTTTCTTGGTTCACCATGTCGCCCACAGGCAATTAAACCCCACAATCACTTCGGAACCTAGATTGGAACTTTTGGATCGAGTTGTCACTTACGGAGTTCATAAAATCGTCACTCACCGCGCCCCTGAGCCTAGTTCTCGTACCCTACCCAGGACATGGCTCAGACTATCAGGGAAACTTAGCATTGGCCTCGAGTGACCGCGGTGGTTTCGAATCGTCTATCCTGGCAGAAATACCTGTTCTTTATCGAGTCGCCAGGCGGATGGTAGCCAGTCCCGAAGAAGCTGAAGATCTCGTTCAATCAACGATCCTCTCCGCCCTTAAGGGTAGAAAATCGTTCGATGGACGGTTTTTGAGAAGCTGGCTGGTCAAAATTCTGCGTAACGAGACCCTCGCCTATCAAAAAAAGAAGCGGATCCATGTGAGTTTCGAAGAGTTGCCTGACGACGTAATGACCGCCTATCCGTTTTGGTCGACACTTTCTGCCCAACTTGACGCCAACGCGATTCAAGATGAAATTGCTAAACTTCCCGAACCGTATAGGCTGGCGATACATTTGTTTGACATCGAACATATGAGTTACGAAGAGGCAGCCGACATCATGGAGGTTCCCTTAGGAACCGTCCGTTCACGGCTCTTTCGTGCCAGAGTCGAAATCCGAAGGCGGCTAGGAGAGTCAGATGAAGTTTGATTGGCAGGGACATGCAGAGCAACCCGGCGACAAAGCACTGGATCCAGGTGCCCAAGCCGAGTTTGAGGGTCTGCAGAGGTTTATTGCCGCTACAGGCGAGACAGTCGGACTCGAGCCAGTCCCAGTGGAATCTATCCTCGCCAAGGTTGCGAAACGACAGAAGTCCAGACGAATGTGGTGGACCATAGCCCCGGTTGCCGCCGCGGCCACGGTCGCTACATTTGTCGCTCTGGCGCGTCAAGCACCAACCAATGCGTGGTGGTGGACGCAAGACACTCGGGATCGGACCAAGCTAACGAACGAACTCGCTACACGCTCAAAGTTGGAAATGAAGCCACTTGGACTACAGGGCTATGACATCATGATGGCGGGGGCAGCAACCGGCGCAGTTAAGTTCAAGCTGAAAAGCGGTGCCCAGCGTAACGAACTTTGTGCCCAAGATGAGCCCTTTGGTAAGTTTCTGGGAACTTGTAAGAAAATCGATGGGCGTGAATACAAAGTTCGAACCTTCGATGGCAAAACGGTCGTTCGGTTCGACTGCAAAGACGTCTATTGGGAAGTCCAGGGCTCAAGCGAAGTAGGCAGCATAAGTTTGGCGCGGGCTGTGGTCCGTGACACCTCCAACTGGCCCGCGCAGCGATAAAGGTACGATTGGGCCTCCCCAATGATCGAAAGGTACTGCACGCCCGGAATGTCAGCGATCTGGAGCCGCGAGGCCAAGTATCAGCGATGGCTCGATGTCGAGATGGCGATTTGCCGAGGGTGGGAGAGAGAAGGCACGCTTCCCAAGAGCGACCTGGTCGAAATCGAGACAAAGGCAAGATTTGATCTGCAACGGTGTGATGAGATAGAGGCCGTCACACGGCATGACCTCATGGCGTTTGTCCGCAATGTCAGCGAGAATGTCTCTGGAATCGACGCACTTTCGCCCCTCAGCGAGGGGCAGTCCAACAGTCCGGCCCGGTGGATCCACTTTGGAGTCACGTCTTACGATGTGATCGACACAGCACTTGGGATGATGATGCGTGACTCTTGTGCCGTCATATCTGAGTCTCTTGTTCGCTTGCAATCGACTCTTAAGTCGTTGTTTGACAGGTATGGGGCTACGCCTTGTATTGGACGGACACACGGGATCCACGCCGAAGTCGTGACGTTTGGACACAAAGTCCAAGGATGGAGCCATGAAGTCTCGCGCAGCCAAGAGAGACTCCTGACGGCCAAAAACGAGGTTTCGGTAGGAAAAATCAGTGGGGCGGTGGGTATTCACGCGCACGTTTCACCATCGCTCGAATCGGCCATATGCCACGAACTTGGGCTGCGGGCAGACACGAACAGCACACAAATCGTGTCAAGAGACCGGCACGCGAGCCTTTTGTGCCATCTAGCTGTACTTGCGGGAACACTCGAAAGGGTCGCTACAGAACTTCGAAACTTGCAACGTACAGAAATCTTGGAAGTCCAAGAGGAGTTCGCCTCCGGACAGACTGGGAGCAGCGCCATGCCACATAAACGCAATCCATGGAATAGTGAGACTGTTTGCGGCCTCGCGAGGATTGTCCGCGGCAACGCACATGCGATGCTTGAAAGCGTGATGACTTGGCACGAACGTGACCTTTCAAACTCATCCCTTGAGCGGATCGTGCTTCCCGATACGTTTCAGCTAGTAGACTTCATGGTCAACCGGATGGTTAAGATCCTGTCTGGACTAGTCGTACTTCCACAAAACATGGATAGAAACATCCGTATGATGGGGGACTTGGTGTACAGCGAGCACGTGATGGTCGCACTGATTCGGTCGGGTATGAGTCGCGAAGGAGCCTACAAGGTCGCCCAACGTTGTGCGGCCAAGGCATGGGATGGTGGCGATTTCCGGCGTGCGGTCGAAGATGACGCGGACGTCGCTCGGTTGTTGAGCCCTGACCAAGTGGTGGAAATCTTTAGCCTGAACCATCATTTGCGCCATGCTCCGGCGACCATAGACTAGTCGGACAACAGGAACACGTAGGTCCCAGACTCCACGGTAAAAGTGCCCTTCGATTTTTGAACGTGTTCTTCGCCAGCCAGGATCTTAACGCGGTCTGAATTCGCGCCCAGGTCGACTTTGGCCAGTGCGCCAGGCGGCACAATAAACTTAAACCAGACGCCATCGGACCGCTTTTTCCACTCTGAGTAGATGGTTCCAGCATGGCTGCGGTAGGAGGCCTTGGCCCATTCAACACCGGGCCCAGGCCGGGGCGAAAACTCAATGACCTTAAATCCTGGCTGAGCCGCACTGATTCCTACAAGTGATTCCATCATCCACTGCCCAACACTTCCCAGTGCCCAATGGTTGAACGAGTTCATTCCTGGGTCTTGGAAACCTCGGCCCTTGACATATCCGTCCCAACGCTCCCAAATTGTCGTCGCCCCGTTGTCGATCGTGTACCCCCAACTCGGAAACTCTCGGTTCAAGAGCAGTTTGTAAGCTAGATCCATCCGGCCCATCTTGGTCAGCACGTGCATCAAAGGATAGGTGCTGTGGAACCCTGTGGTTAGCGCGCCGTTTCTCCTTTCGATGGTTTGCACCAGCTTGGCAAATGACTTTTTGACTGTATCTAAGGGGATCAGATCGAGCCAAAGCGCCAAGGCATAGCCGGCCTGAGTGTCGCCTTTAAGTCCACCATCTGGTTGAAGGTATGCTTTCTGAAACGCCGCTCTTATGTTTCCCGACATTTCGGCGTAGAGTTCTGAGTCTCGATGTCCAAGAACCGTTGCCATTTCTGAAACCATGTGTGCCGACTGGTACCACATCATTGTGGCAAAAACTTCTTTTGGAACTTCGCTTCCAGTGCTGTCCCATCCGTCCCGTCGGAGGGTGTCTCCATTCAGCCAATCACCGTAGTCGTTATGCCTTTCGTTCACCCACAAGTAGTCGGGGTTCTTGCTTGCGATCCACCGTACCCACTTCTTTGCTGATTCGATGTGTTCGCGCAAGAGACGACGATCGTCGGTGTTCCAATAGTGCGTCCAAGCGCAAACTACACCGGCGTCGCCCCATCCTGGCACACCATTAAAGCGGTCGTTTTTCCCGTATGGGTGGGGAGCGAAGTCTGGATATCTACCATCTTCGGCCTGCGCGTCTCGGACATCAGGCAACCATTTGGTGAAGAACCCGGCCATGTCCATGTTGAAGTAAGCGGTTTGTCCAAATGCCTGGATGTCCCCCATCCAACCCAACCTCTCGTCGCGTTGCGGACAATCTGTCGGAGTGCTCATCAGGTTTGCCCTCTGTGTCCAAAAAATGTTCTGCCAGAGTTTGTTGACCATTGGGTCAGAGCATTCAAAAGTGGTTGATTCTGGCGAAGACGAGCAAAAGACTTCCCCGGTCACGTCTGCCGGCTTTGGCTTGACGCTCAATCCCTCAATCTGAACATATCTAAACCCATGATAAGTGAAGAGCGTCGAAAAACCGACCTTTATGTCACCTTCTGGCTTGCCTGCGATCATGACAAACCTATCTCTTTGTGGTGCACCACGCAAGTTGTCGGTATAGACGGTACCATCATCGGAAAGCATTTCAGCGTACTGAAAGTTGATGGCGCCTCCCGCCTTTGCAGCGAGCTTTGCCTGGATTCTGCCGACCATGTTCTGCCCCATGTCGAGCACGTAAATCCCCGGTTTGGGCTCAGTCACGCTGACCGGCTTCAGTCGTTCCACGACCCGGATCGGCTCATTTGTTTGTGCGATCAAGAGCGGTTTGTGTCCGCCGGGCACTTCCTTTGAAACCTCGACTCTAGGCCACTCTTCCCACTGTTGGATGTTCTGAGCGTTCCAGTCCCAAATCTCTCCGTCGTAGATGTCGCTTGTCCGAAGGGTGTCCGAAGTTGTCGCTCGCCAAGCCTCGTTTGTAACGACAGATTCTTTGGTTCCATCGGTGTACTCGATGTCGATTTGTGCCAAGAACCAGGTTTTCCGACCATAAACGGCTCTTGGATAGCCCCTGGGGTCAAGTCCTTGGGCCATGCCGATTCGCCCCGCATACCAACCGTCCCCGAGCACAGCCGAAAGCCAGTTAGTGCCTGACTTGAGCAATTTGGTCACATCATAGGCCTGATATTGGACGCGACTGTGGTAGTCAGTCCATTCCGGTGCCAACAGTCGATCGTCAGGTTGCTTTCCGTTGATAGCGAACTGATAGAGTCCGAGGGCCGTCGTATACGCCGTCGCCGACTTGACTGCTTTTGACAAGGTCAGTTTCCGCCTCAAATTGGTGACTGGAAGTGAGTCGAGTCCTTCTATACCATGGCCGAACCGGTCACCATCCACCAGTCGTTTGACACCCCAATTGCGATTTTCTACTGAGTCCGACGCGGTGACCTCGACCCCTTTCGCAATATTCGTCTCTGCGTCCATGACGTCGAACTCAGCCAGGGCAAAACCAAAGTGGCCAGGATCCCTCTCTGTCAACTTTGTTACAGAAACACGTACATATCGTCCGTGCTCTTCTGGCGTTGAAAATTCAACTGGCCTGTCGGTTGGGTTGGGAAAGTCTTTGTCTGTCAAATCCACCAAGAGACGGGGTTGGCTGAATGTCGGCTCGTCGCATGCTTCGACCTTCCAACGCAAAGGAAAGAGAAATCCTGGCCGTCTAGGGCTAATATCGAATGGATTGGCCGGCCAAAGCCTGATCCTGTCAATCTTTCGGGTGTATCCGAGGTCGACTTGGACCCACTTTGGCTTGTTTTGAGTCAACTCGATTTCGGAGTGAAACCCGTTGTGCGCTGGCTTGACTTCGGGCAAAGGATCTGCGTTAGAAATCCATTTGGCGGACCAGTCCTCCGGAGATAGTTTGCCGACCCCAAATTTTGCTGTCACCCACGGGGTTGGCATGTTGTCTTTATCCCAGGCGCGCACTTTCCATTCACACTTTTGATGGCTTAAGAGGGGCTGGCCGTCATACTCGATCTGAGTTGTCGAGGCACTGTCGACCCGGCCGCTGTTCCACACAGTCTGGCCTCCTGTCTTGACCTCGATTTCGTA
>JAEURO010000156.1 GCA_016788345.1 Chthonomonadaceae bacterium | reverse complement strand
CATTTTGGCAGCGATTCTCTTCCCTGTCTTTGCCCAGGCCAAAGCGGCCGCTAAAAAGACCGGTGCGATCTCCAACGTGAACCAGATTGGAAAAGGGGTCATGATTTACATGGCGGACTCTGACGATGTCTTCCCTCGTAACGACGACTGCTATGACAAGAGTTCATTGAACGGTGCGCTCAACTCAAAGCCGTTCAATTACACGGGCGTAGGCTGCACTTCAGCCCCGTTCTACTATAGGATGAACCACTACTCTTGGCAGAAGTGGGTCATGCCTTACACCAAAAACGTTGATGTCTTCGAACACCCAGGTCGAAAGAAGATTGACGATCCGGCGTCCCAGGGGGGCCCCAGACAGTGGTCCGACAATGGCCAGATCATGGGCGGTTTCGCGCTCAACCTCGCTCTTACAGGGGCGATCAACACCCTTGGCAGAAGCCAGACAGCGGCTGGACGCGAAAGGAACAGCTGGTTGGGCGGCACACAAACGGCGATTTCCGACGTGTCCTCTGCAATGCTGTTGTTTGAATTCACCAACAAGTGGATCAACTTCTCGCCGGTCTATAACCTCAGCTCCGAGCAGAGCATGTCGGTTCAAACTTCTTATCCTTTCGCTGTGCGAGAGTTTTGGACCGCACTGACTAAGAAGCTTGACGCGCAATGCAACCCATTGAGTGAAGATGACAATAGGCTCACGTTCGCCAACGTCGTGGTCTGCGGCATGGCCGACGGCTCGGCACGTGCGTTCAAGACCGACAGGTTCTTGTCTTTGACTCCGAGAGCACGCGACTACAACGTGACGCTGACTAACGACCTGAAATGTGGTTCGATGTACGGTAACACTCAAAACGGTGGAAACCTCTTCACATCGACGACACCGGCCTGGACTCAGTCCTGGCCGCTCTGGGCACTGCAGTGATCAAGAAACTCGTTTGGCCTGCGCTTGTGGCAGGCCTAGTTATGGGGTGCGGTTCTCCAGATGTGACTGGAGCCTCGGTGGACGACGCCATGAAAGAGCGGCGAGACAAAGCTGTCGCACTGGACAAGGCCGAAGGAGTAAAGAAGGACGACCACTCGGCAGAATTGTCGCAAGACCCGCAATACGGCGGGAAGTGATCTCTTCGCGAATTCGCCCCGCTGGATGACCAGCGGGGCGAGATCTATTAGACTTCCTGTGCGATCAAGATGGCTTCTGCGACTTCCCGCATTGTGAGCCTTTGATTCATTGACTGCTGCTGGATTCGGCGATAGGCCTCGCTCTCACTCACTCCCTCTTTTGACATCAAGACGCCTTTGGCCCGTTCGACCGCCTTTCGGGCATCGAGCCTCTCTTGTAGCGTGCCGACTTCCGATTTCAACTGCTGGTTCTGCTCAAACCGGCTCCTGGCGACTTCGATCGCAGGGGCGAGATCGCTAGGCTTATAAGGTTTAGTCAAGTACCCAAACACGCCTGCCTCTTTTGCCCTTTTGACAAGTTCAGAGTCGGTATAGGCGGTGAGTAACACGACTGGAGAAACCCCCGTTTCCGCGAGCCGGGTCGCCACTTCGATGCCATCGAAATGAGGCATCTTCACGTCGATCACACAAGCGTCTGGCTTGGTTTCCAACGCTTTCTTGATGGCAGACTGGCCATCTTCGGCTTCAGCGATGATTTCAAATCCCAAGTTCTCGAGCATTTGCTTGAGGTCAAGGAGGATGATGGGGTCGTCGTCAGCGATCAGGATGCGCATTTTTGACCAGCAAGAACGATTGTACCAGTCGCCACATTTCTAACGAGGAGAGAAGATAGACTGGGATATGCGCGCGACTCTGCGACAACTCTTGGACCGCCCGATAGATTATGCTGGGCTGTTCCCTCCCGCCCAGCTCAGCATGTCGGCGGCAGTCCAAGAGTACATCGAAGCGCTGGAGAGTTCGTCCTCTTGGATTGTCGATAAGTTTGTCTGTCCAGCTTCTGAGTTAGAAAACTTACAAAAAACAGTAGATGGGCATCCTGTCCGCGTGGCTGTGGTGGGCAGGGATCCTGAGCAAGACGGGAAGATCATTGAAGCGAGCCAAGACCTGACCGTCGAATCCTATGAATTGTCTGTCGTGGAGGCATCCAACCTCGAATCAATAGTGACCAAGGCAAAGACAGTCGTCGAGGCCAACGGGCTGGACCTATTTGTCGAGGTAGGTTGGGGCGATGACATGACCGACGACATGCACAGGACTATCGCCGTTTTTGAAGAGACTGGGTTCAAAGCCCGCCTCGGAGGCCAGACGGCTGAGGCTTTTCCGTCCGTGGCTTCGTTTGCAGCATTTTTGTCTGAATGTGCCGGACTTGAATGCCCATTTAAATACACCGCGGGCATCCATGAGCCTTTAAGACACTTTGACCCTTCTCTAGGGGTATATCGTCACGGGTTCTTGGTGTCGATGTTGGCCGGTGCCCTTGCAGTCTCCAAGGACTTGTCCAGGCGCGAAATCGAGCATGTTTTGAGTATCGAGAGCCATGACGATCTGCACTTTGGAAGTGACGAAGCCAAGGTCTTGGGTCACTGGATGGAGTCCGATGACATAGCAGAGTTCTGGGAATTCTTCGGTGGATTCGGTTCGTGTTCGATTCAGGAACCAATTGATGGCTTGCGTGCGATTGGGTTGCTAGAAGAGGCCCCGGCATAAGATCAGGAATACAGCGATATGAGTAGGTTTATTGTACCAAAACAGGCTAAATCATGGATTAGCATACCGTCCGACAGTGATTTCCCAATTCAAAACCTTCCCTTTGGGACTGCTTCGATGCCTAACCTCGTCGATGGGCTCATCGTTCCAATCGGCGACAAGGCCTTGCACTTAGTCACCTTGCAGGAGTTCGGTTTGCTGGATCAGGACGTTATGCTAGAAACTTTCCTCGATCTGGATGCCGTCAGCTTGTCAAAACTCAGACGGCGCCTATTCGACCTGTTAGAGGAAAGTAATCCTGAACTTAGAGACAACAAGAAGGCTAGGACAAAGTCGCTCATCGATCTCAAGGACGTTGCGCCCCAAGTTCCGATTCCTCCGACAAGCTTTGTGGACTTCTATAGCGGCGTCTACCATGCCAGTAACGTCGGCAAGATGTTCAGACCGGACCAGCCGCCTCTGCTGCCCAATTATAAATGGATCCCAATTGGCTATAACGGTCGTGCATCCAGCGTGTTTTCGAGCGCGACCCCTATCACTCGGCCAAAGGGCCAAACAAAAGGCCCGAACGACGAGGCTCCCACATTTGGGCCGACTCAGGAAATGGACTTTGAGCTGGAAATGGGCTTCTACCTGTCGCACGGCCAGGAACCGGGTAAGAGGATCACATGTTCTGCCGCAGAAGAGCACATTTTAGGTTTGGTGATTGTCAACGACTGGTCTGCGAGGGACGTTCAGAGATGGGAGTACCAGCCGCTTGGCCCGTTCCTGGCAAAGTCATTTGCCACGACGGTGTCTCCTTGGTTAGTCACTCTGGACGCTTTAGAGCCTTTCCGCATTGAGGGGATGGAGCAAGATCCCGCGGTGCTTCCGCACCTCCGTCACCATGGCAAACCTCACTTTGACATCGAATTGGAGGTGTGGATCCAGACACAGCGGATGTCAAAACCGCAACTCGTGTGTTCGTCGAATATGAAGCACCTTTACTGGTCGCCGTCCCAACAGCTGGCGCACCAGACGAGCAATGGGACTCCAGTAGAATTTGGCGACCTCTACGCTTCGGGAACAATCAGTGGACCAGATGAAGGTAGTTACGGGTCTATGCTCGAACTGACATGGAGAGGGCAGAAGCCCGTCACAATGGTCGAATCAGGTGAGACTCGCACGTTCTTGGAGGACGGAGACAAGGTCACGATGAGGGCGTTTGGACAGGGCGATGGGTTTCGGATCGGGTTTGGAGACTGCACGGGGACTATCGTTGCAAGCAGGTAAAGCATTGGGACCACAGTTAGGCCGCAAAAACGGCCAGGGGCCAGAACCGTCTAAACTACCGGTCATTCACGGAGGAGCCGCACCATGACGAAGCGATGGACGCTGACAGTATTTTTTTGGGCCTTGACAGTTTGCGCGATGGCGCAAGGGACGGTGAGCTCCGTCACAATCCGCGGCAATAAGAACGTGTCGACCGAAGCCATTACGGCTGCCATGAAGACGCAGCCAGGCTCGCCTCTTACGCAAAAGCAATTGTTGGACGACGAGACGAGTGTCCGGAACATGGGGTTCTTCAAGGATGTGAAAATTCTTAGTCGTGCTGTCACTGACACGGAATCTGAGGTCGTTGTCGAGGTCGCCGAGTTCCCTATCATGGTCGAAGTCCGAGTTATAGGGAACACAGTCCTTGGAACCGAGCAGTTGACCAAGATTGTAACCGACCGTCAGCAGATGGGCTTGGTGTGGAACAACCGGAACGGAAAACCGATCCGGGACGAGATCATCAAGCTCTATGAAAGCAAAGGGTATCGAGGTGTGCAGATTGACAGCCTTGGGCCTGACCAGGTTTCGGAAGGGACGCTGACTCTATCGCTTGTCGAGCCAATCGTCGACAAGATCACGCTTTTGGGATTGAAGCGCACTAAGGAGAGAGTCATCAAGCGCATCATGCGCACAAAACCAGGCCATCCTCTCAATTACTCAGACTGGCAAAGGGACATTGAAGAGCTCTATTACACTTACTGGTTCACTGAGGACGGCGTCAAACCTGCGTCTGAGCCTTCGGACAAGCCAGGCCACTACAACTTGACTATCGAATTTAAGGAATCTCAGACAGGGCTTCTCAATGCTGGTGTCGCACTCGATCCCCAAAGCCGACTCGTTGGAACTCTGAGTTATAGTGATTCGAACTTCCTCGGTCACGGGCAGAGTGTCGGAGTTCAGCTTTCGCAGGCAACGGCTGGCGGTGGCCCATCGGTCGATTTGGGTTTTAGCGACCGGTTTTACGACTCTAAGGACACTTCCTTGAACGTCCAGGTGTTTTCTAGAGTAGTTTACAATTTTACGGGCACAGGCGTCGATCCTTTTGGCGGTTCTGGCACCTCCGGCAAGTTTGACGAAAGACGCACTGGCGCCTCGGTGAATTTTGCCCGGCCCTACGGACGATATCGGGCCTCACTGGGTTTTCGGGGCAGCAACATCAAAACGCTGAACTTGAATCCGACGCCCATTGACGAATATATTCAGCAAGACGGGAACTTGTACAGCCTAGTGCTTGGGGCGGCTTATGACACTCGGCGTCCCAGTGCCGAGCCTTATCGAGGCGAATTGATGCAGCTGACGATCGAACCTGGTTTCAGCGATGTGTCCGCTATTGGCGGTGCAGTCAAGAACTTTACTGATGTCTTGGGCAAGAACTCGTTTATCAAGAGCGGCCTTGAATACCGCAGGTTCTGGTCGAAAAGCGCGGCGGAAAACACTCCGCTAGACAAGCCAAGACCAGTGGTCGCGTTTCGTGCCAAGTACAACAATATCTCTGGCACAGTGCCGTTCTTCGAGCAGAACTTTATTGGTGGGGCTGATTCGCTGCGGGGCTATGCGAACCAGAGGTTTTGGGGCAGGCAATCAGCGTTAGCGACGCTTGAGTACCGCCATCCTATTCAGCGCTCACTGAATCTCATCGGTTTTGCGGATTACGGGGCAGCGTGGGGCGGATATGGTCAGCTCAAAGACTTTGTCCAGTCGTCCTCACCGCAATTCAAGCTGGGTTATGGCGTAGGGGTTGGCTTCCGCATTCCTCGGCTCGGGCTCATTCGTATCGATTTCGCCTTTAATCAAGAAGGCCAAAACAGGACTCACTTTACTTTCGGATCAAGTTTCTAGGAAACAAAAAAACAATGAACATCAGTTGGTTATAAAATCAAAGCTGTTTTGTAAAGAAAAACAGCAAAGCTAAAATATTTAGTATTCATTTTTTTGTTATCTTGCAA
>JAEURO010000155.1 GCA_016788345.1 Chthonomonadaceae bacterium | reverse complement strand
CATCCAGGGCGACATCCATGTGGCCCTGGGCTCTGTTCGTCGCGTTCCACAAAGTTTGTCCGTGGCGGACCAAGTACAGGCTCATGAACGATCTTTATACCGAAGTCGGTCGAGACACCAGGGGGCGATCCACGACCCACGGGTCCAGGCCCCGCTAGTCCGGAGCCAGGCTGGTAACTTTCCCAACCATGGCGACAGTGCGTCCGTTCCGAGGACTCAGATTTGACCCGTCCGTTGGCAAGCCGGAAGACTTAGTGGCCCCGCCCTATGATGTCTTGAGTCAAGAGCAACGTGACAGCTTCGCGGCAAAGAACGAACACAACATCGTCCATTTGACTCTGCCAGAGCAGCTACCTGATGACAGGTCCAAATATGTCAAATACGCACGTTCGTCAGCCAGGCTAGAAGATTGGCGCAGGTCCGGTGCCCTCAAGCTTGAGCAAGTGCCCTCTTTCTACCGGTACACCCAGACCTTTGCTTGTCCGGGCCTGACCCAGGCCTACACGAGGACCTCCCTTGTTGTTTTGCTCAAGGTTGAGCCCTATGAAAAGGGCGTCGTCCTTCCCCACGAGCAAACGTTCCCTAAGCATAAGGAAGACCGCCTGAGAGTCTTAGAAGCCACGAGGAGCCACCTTGAGTGCATTTTTGGACTCTATGAAGACGATGACAATGCTGTGCACAGTTTGGTCGCTGGAGCACAAGCCCGACCTGCCGTTTCGCTCCAGACGCCAGAAGATGGCATCGAGCAAAAGTTCGAAGTCATCGACGATCCTGACACCGTCGAGGCCATCACCTCCGCGTTGGCGGAGAAGCGCTTTTGGATCGCAGACGGGCACCATCGATATGAGACAGCATTGACTTTTCGGCAGTCTGTCGCACCTTCGCCGGACGGATCTCTGGTAGCGGAAGACTTTATGATGATGGCTGTGGACAGCATGACGGATCCTGGACTTGTGCTTCTTCCAACACACAGGATTCTCAAAACCCTCCCAGGAGGAGAGGACGGACTTAGGACCAAGCTTCGGCAATGGTTTGAGCTTGAAGAGTGCCCCAACGACAGCTTGATAGCCCGAATCGAAGGATTGAAAGGGGCTGTGTTTGGGGTCGCACTGCCTGGCGGCCATGGATTTGTAGCCCATGCCTCGGATCCGTCGAAGATTGCTTCGGAAATCGCTGGTCCCGGAAGCGAAAGGCTCAAGACGCTCGATGTGAGCATCCTGCACAGTTTCATTTTCGAAAAGCAACTCGGTCTGACTGGGCTGGACTTCTTTGGGTACACAAGAATCGAAGAAGAGGCGGTCCAAGCGGTCGAATCCGGTGCACCTGCAGCCTTCCTCATGAATCCGCCATCGGTCGAAGATATGAGGCTGATAGCCCTAGGAAACGAGAAAATGCCTCAAAAATCGACCTATTACTACCCAAAATTGCTCAGCGGCCTCGTCGTTTGGTCGCTAAAAGACTTCTAACGGTTACGCAACATGGACATCCACTTGTTGGGCACTGGTGGGGCTGACGGAATCCCGGCACTCTTTAGTGGCTCGCGAGTCAGTGTGCACGCGAGAAATGCTGGCGGTAAAGACGTAAGAAGCCGGGCGTCTGCGCTCGTGGACGGGCATATAAAGTTGGACTTCGGGCCAGACACTTGGCACCAAGTCACACGCGAAGGGCTCGATCCACGCGAATGGACTTCGGTCCTCTTTACGCATTCCGATCCTGACCATCTTGCCCTTGAAGAACTTCAGTACGCACTTTTCCCATTTAACGAATCTGAGTTCTCGGAGTTCACAATTTTCGGTAATGAAGTCATCGAACGGAAAGTGTTCGAACGTTATCCAAATTGGCCTTTTGAGTTTGTCCGCACTAAGATGTTCTGTCCGTTAAAGCATGCAGAGTACACGATTACACCTCTTATGGCGCGTCACATGCAGTATGAAGAGGCCCACAATTACCTCGTTTCAGATGGAGAGAAGACGCTTCTCTACGGTACAGACACTGGCGTCTGGCAAGACCCTACTTGGGAGTACCTCGCTGGCCATCGGGTCGATTGCCTGGTACTCGAGTGCTCTGAAGGTTTCGTTCTGACCCCCTATAACGGGCACTTGGACATTGACGAGTTTCGATACATGGTTAATCGGCTCCGCAAACTTGGAGTCATCGACGACACGACGACAATCCTGACCACACACCACAGTCACAACGGCGACGCCACCCACGACGAACTCTGTCGAGAACTTGAGCCGCATGGCGTCACCATTGGTTATGATGGCCTCAAGGTCGAATTCTAGATTTTCGTTTGATCAGAGCCAATAATGTCAAGCTCACCAATATGAAGGCCACGAATCCAATCCTTGCCACACCAGTGACGGCCTTAACGGACTGGAGTTGTAAAGGGTAAATGCCATTCGCCTTGAGATAGTTGTCGTCGACCGTCCAGGCGCCAGTGACCGGGCTATTGGACATAAACGCCCTGGCGTCGAGGATGACCATCCGTTGAGGCGAACCGATGCGTTCGCCCTCTTCGCCAAAAAGGTTTGACTCTTTCGACGGTTTCACGAGCTGAACTATCCTTGAACGGGACTCAAATCCGTATTCAACCGGGAAAGTGGCGAAGAAGAGACCCGCCGCAACGAATGCGGCGGACAAAAGAACGACACGGGTCTTCATTTACCCGTTTGGCCATACACTGTGACAGTGACGTCTACCGTATTGGAGACCTTCCCTGTCGCTGGGCCAGATATCTTGATTCCAAAGTCGCTCAGCTTGATTGGAAATGTCGCTCTCACTTGCAACACGTCGCCCTCAAAACCAGCGGCCTTGGTTTTTTCACCAGCGACTAGGTGCCTTAGCGTGGCGTTCGCGGAAACAGTCTTGGTCACACCTTTGATCGTGATTTGACCCGTCACTTTGTATTTTCCAGAACCCATGCTCTTCGTCGAAGTTGACTGAAAAACCAGGGTTGGAAACTTAGCCGAATCCAACCAGCCAGGGCTTCGAAGGTGGTCGTCTCTAAGAGAGATCCCTGTGCTGATCGAAGCCACGTCGACTATGATTTTTCCACTGCCTGTCTTCTTTGCGGGGTCGAAATTGATCCAACCGCTGACCTTCTCAGTCCGCCCCGTGAAAGTTTCAAGCTCGGTCCGACTTTCAAACTGAGCCAACTGTTGGGCAGGAGACCCTGATCCGATCACGAACTTTTTGGACTGGGCAGAGCTGAGAACGGAGAGTCCGAGAAGAACAATCAGGGACAAGGAATGAAACTTTAGATTTAGTTGCATACGCAACTATCAAGACAAGGACGGAATGTAAAGTTTCCGGTCATGGGACCAGACGCTGCAATTAGGCGCCGAGGTCGCCATACAGATCGTGCTCTTCCCCATTGGCCACACGGACTTGGACAAAACTTCCTGGGCTGGCTTGTCCTCGGGCATAGACCAAGCCATCGATCTCCGGAGCGTCTCGGAATGAACGCCCGACAATCCAGCCGTCCCGAACCTCTTCCACCAAGACCTGAAGGTCTTTGCCCTGCCACATTCTGTTTTTCTCTTTTGAGATCACGGATTGAACCCTCATCAGCTTGTCGTAACGTTCTCTCTTGACACGAAATGGAACCTGGCCCGGCATGACATGGGAGGGGGTTCCAGGTTCCCTGCTGAATGTAAACGCTCCGACCCTGTCAAGCTTGGCCGTCTGGATGAAGTCGATCAAGGATTGGAACTCACTCTCCGTTTCGCCAGGGAATCCCACGATAAACGTCGTCCGAATAGCCACGTCAGGCATGGCTCCTCGGAGCTTTTCAAACAGCCGCAAGTATCTGTCACCATCCCAAGGCCTTTTCATACGGCGGAGGGTGTCCGGATGCACATGTTGAAGGGGAATGTCGACATAAGGTAACACGGACGACAGTGTCGCCATCGCGTCTATGACGTCGTCCGTCAACCTGTTTGGATAGAAGTACAGGAGCCTGATCCAGTCGATCCCATCGATGCTGTCTAATTCCCTTAAGAGCCTGGGAAGTGTAAACTCTCCATAGAGGTCAAAGCCGTATTGGGTCACGTCCTGAGCGATCAAGTTGACCTCTTTACATCCGGTGCTCGCCAGGTGCCGGGCTTCAGCGACCACTCTATCGATCTGCTTGCTTTGGTGAGCCCCCCTAAAGCTCGGAATGGTGCAGAACGTGCACTTGTGATTGCAACCTTCACTAATTTTAAGATAGGCGCTCCAAGGCTTGCCCGTTCTGGCGCGAGTGCCGACATCGGCCCACCTGTGATGTGGGGGCGACATATCGACCATAGGTTGTGTGCGCTCAAATAGACCGTTGACAATCCCGCCGAATCGCCCCATTTGTCCGACTCCCACATAGCTGTCGGCTCCCGGAGCGAGACGTTGGAGCTCTTCACCTAACCTTTGGGCCAAGCATCCTGCGACAACGACTTTGCCCTGCCCTTTTGTCCGCACAGCCTCCTTGATTGCGGCAATGGATTCCTGCTTCGCCGCCTCCAGAAACCCGCACGTGTTGATAATGGTCACCTGGGCTTCATCCGCTCCGTCGACACCAAACCCGGACTGACGAAGAACCCCGGCGATTTCTTCGCTGTCTACCTCGTTTTTTGCGCAGCCGAGGGTCACGATCCTAACGTTAATGTCGTCGCCCAAGTGCTTCATTATGCCAGAGCCGCCGCTAGCTTACGGGTAGGCTCAGCATTTACGGATAGCCTTGAGGCATAATCGGATTTCGCGGAGAGGTCGCATAGTGGTCTAGTGCGCCGCACTCGAAATGCGGTGTGGGGCAACTCACCGTGGGTTCGAATCCCACCCTCTCCTCCAGGTCTATTCCCTTGTCATAAACCCTTTGACCTCATAGGGCCTGGATCAAGCCTCAAATTGAAGATCCGCGAGGATTGATCCGCAAAGACAAGAGCAGGCATGGAGAACTCGAAGCAGGACGGTAAGAATGGGGTTCGTCACCCCAAAACTCTAGGCTTTCACCTTCTTGCAACACGTGCTCCTGTCCCGACACCACGATCACGGCCACGCCACGGATCACATAGACGAATTCCTCGCCTGGGTGTGAACGTTTCGGACTAGGCTCGATGATTTCAATCAAGGTTGGCAGGATCTTTCCTGTTTCCAAGCGGCTCTTGAGCAGGTTGACCGCGTTTCCCTTGTCGGACTTTTCAGAGAGTGCCAAGGATCCAGAACCATAGTCATCCAACCCGTGCCAATGGTCATCGCTCTTCTTGTGGATCGCGACGCTGTTTTGTCCTGATGTCAAGAGCCTGTCAACATGGATTCCTAGAGCGGCACACAATTTGGTCAACGTTATGGGTCGACACTCGGCGCCGGATTCGAGTCGGACGACGGAGTTGGCCCCTACGTTGGCATTACGGGCCAAATCTCTGATGGACAACCCTTGCCCAAGCCGCTCTCGCCTGAGCCTTGCACCCAAGACTTTTGTGTCCAGGTCCTCCATGACCCGCGAAGCCGCTCTTTCCAGTGAAAGCAAATTTGAATTAGTCATCACTTGACAGCCGCAGATCATACCTGAAACTATATCATGCACTTTTTGGGTACAGTTTCCATATGCATGCATTACTCACAAACTTAGTTTTGCTTGGACCTCAAGCCATTATTGAATCGAGAACCTTGGTCGAGGACATGGGAGGGGGAGTCACCGGAGCAACATTCTCCTTCGAGAGGATTGTCACTCCCAAAGGGTTTGTTTACATCACTAGGACACTTGATTCGGACGGGTCGGTGGGGTACGAGCAATTCGACTACTCTCTAGCTGGAGTCCCGGTGTCAATCAGGCAGGAGGGATTTTGGAACGGCCGCTGGAACACATTCCAAACCCTATACGGCAAAAGGAGCGCGATTCAGACAATCAATGAATCAAAGAACAAGGCATCGATGCCAGCATCCCGGTTCAAAGATGTGACGAAACTTTGGTTTTGGAAAGTCAAGCCAAAAGTCGGAACAAGAGTCATGGTCGAAT
>JAEURO010000154.1 GCA_016788345.1 Chthonomonadaceae bacterium | reverse complement strand
GCCCGGCTAGGCTGCAGCGACAAAGTCTTTCGTATGAGCGGCCACAAGTTCCAGGACGTCGGGAATGTCTTCACTTGCTAACCCGACACGGTCGACGACCCCTTGTTCGATGACGGGTTCGACCCTCCAGGTGTTCATGGAGTGGCCCGTGATGTCGGCCAAATGGTTTGCGTAATGAAGGCAACACAACGAGTCCACTTCCGCGCTGGCTGACAAAGGTTCTTCGAACCCCATCAGGACGTCAATGAAGAGGTCTGGGAGTTTCCAGGCTTGCGCCGCAGCGACGCTGAGGATGCCGAGCCGCCTCTCCGTCACTGATTCGAAGGCCGTTTGGAGCGGAAGGCCGTTTGCAGCCGCATGATCGACAACCCTGTCGAACAGGGTTGGTTCTATGGAGGCTAGAAGGCCAAGACCAAGGTCGTGCAGGACGCCTGCGGCGAAAAGTTCATCAGGAGACCATGCGGTAGCGACGCCTTTAGTCTTGTGGAGCGCCGAAAGTAAGTACTTGGACAGAAATCCGACGAACATGGAGTGTTCTGCAAATCTGGCCGCATCAAACTTTGGCGACGACTTCGATTGATGGACTAGCGACTGAACCCAAACTGACACTGCGACAGAGCGGACGGCTTTGTGGCCAAGCATTAGGATCGACCCCTTGACAGTCGAGGTCTGCTGGCTCCTTCCACCATACATGGCACTGTTGGCCGTCCTGAGAACGCATGCCGTGATCGCAGGGTCGGCCAAGATGATGCGTTCCAGGTCAGAGTTTGTCGCGTCCCCTTTGTCAATGGCGTCGCAAAGCTGTAAGGCAGACGCAGGAAGGTCGGGAAGAGACTCAGCTGAGCGAAATTTTGAGAGAAGAGCGTCAAAATCTACCTTGGCATGCGACACTTCGAGCCATTTCCCGTCTTGCATGAGGAAAATTATTGGCAAATTTGGGCTCGACTTAACCGGTGATTGGGCCAAGAAAACATGATTTTTATGGACGAAGGTAAAAGGCTCTGAGTGAAGAGGATCGCGGTACTGGGTTCGACTGGGAGCATCGGCACCCAAACGTTGGATGTCGTCAAGAGGCTGCAGAACCAGTTTGATGTCGTCGGGCTGTGCGCGAACCGGAACCGGACTCTTTTGGAGCAACAAGGCGCCGAAACCCAATGCACTTCACTAGTCGTCTTAGACGAGTCAGTCGGTGGAGGCCCGGTCCGCTCTGGCATGAATGCGGCAGTCGACTTGGTCACAAGCCCGGAGGTCGACCTTGTGGTCGTTGCTCTAGCTGGGGTCGTCGCATTGGAGCCGACGATTGCCGCGATCCGGGCCGGCAAGTCCATTGCCTTGGCAAGCAAAGAGGTCTTGGTCGCTGCTGGAGAACCGGTAATGAACCTGGTCAGGGAACTAGGGACAGCCATGACCCCAATTGACTCTGAACACAGTGCCGTCTTTCAATGCCTGCAAGGCGGACGCCGGC
Organism: Chthonomonadaceae bacterium; assembly: GCA_016788345.1. Taxonomy (GTDB): domain Bacteria; phylum Armatimonadota; class Fimbriimonadia; order Fimbriimonadales; family Fimbriimonadaceae; genus JAEURO01. Next base: position 4,573 of record JAEURO010000154.1, on the reverse strand, counting down.
CAGCGAAAGTCATCCTGACAGCGAGCGGCGGACCCTTTCGAGGCAAGAAACGGGAGCAGCTCGCTGCCATTGGACCAAAAGAAGCCCTCAACCATCCAACCTGGACCATGGGAGGCAAAATCACAATCGATTCGGCGACCCTTATGAACAAGGGGCTCGAAATTATTGAGGCCAAGTGGCTTTTCGGGCTCGATCTTGAGCAAGTCGACTTTGTCGTGCACCCCCAAAGCATCGTCCACAGCTTTATCGAATTCGAGGACACAAGCGTTTTGGCACAGTGCGGTTGGCCAGATATGAGGTTGCCGATCCAGTACGCGTTGACCTATCCGGAAAGGGTCGCGAGCGGCCTCAATTCCTGGAACCCGGTCGAGAGTTCCAACCTGACCTTTGAAGCTCCTGATCTTGACACATTCATCAGTCCGGTGCTCGCTAGGTCTGCTCTGCGCTCAGGGGGGACGATGCCCGCAGTCCTGAACGCCGCAAACGAGGAAGTGGTCAAGTGGTTCTTGTCCGAAAGGTGCGGGTTCCTGCAGATGGCGGACGTCATAGGCCAAGTCATGTCACTCCACATACCTGAAGATCCATCTCTCGAGGCCATAGTTAGCGCAGATCAATGGGCCCGTGAAACCGTGCGACGATCTCTGAAGTTAGAATAGGTTCTTGATGGGCAAACTAGAAGGACTGACAGACATAGTTCGTGGAGGGGTCTCGTTTCTCTTAGTGCTGGTTGTCCTGATCGCTGTACACGAGCTCGGCCACTATCTTTTTGCAAGGCTCTTCAAAATGAAAGTCGACGCGTTTGCTGTCATGGTCGGGGGCGTTAGAAAGACCAGATTGAGCCACCTTCTAGACCAACCCATGGTGCACGCAGGCCGGATTTGGGCCATTGGCGGCTTACTGGCCATTGCCCTCGTTGTTGGATATTTGCTCCAGATCACGACCCTCATCATTATCGCTCTTGGTGGACTTGGTATCGCGCTTCCCGCATGGGTCGTGAGCCGACTCGCCGCCCTCTACCATGTGAGTTTAACGTCAGCGTTAGGAACATTGTTAAAGACGTGGCTGGGCGTCTATGTCCTCAGCCTATTTGCGACCAAGTTGGCCGGTTTGCCCGTCATTCCTTTTCTTGGCCTTCTCGGGATCGCTGGACTGGTCGGGACGCTTATCGTGTATTACCGCCCTGTGTTGGCGAAGCAGGAAGAAACTCCGCAAGGCACGGGGCAAATCAAAACTGAGCGCGAAGGCTCAGTACCGGTCCACTACCGGCCACTTTGGTCCGCCAAATCTAAGGGCGGAACAGAATTCTCGCTCCTCTGCTGGCCTTTGGGAGGTTTCGCCGCAATAAAGGGCATGCACCCTCGTGAAGACGGGAGTGAAACCACCATCGAGGGAGGATTCTACTCGAAACCGCCCTTAGCCAGGCTCCTTGTGCTGTTTGCCGGCCCACTATTCAGTATCCTCTTGGGAATCGCGCTTCTTGCATCGACCCTCTTGATCGAAGGAGTTCCCGTATCGTCGAACTCGCCAAACATTGAGACAGTCATTAAGGACGGCCCAGCCTATAAGGCCGGGATAAAGCCCGGCGACAGGATCGTCGCCGCAAACGGATCAAAGGTCGAGAAGTTCTTCGACGCGGTCAAAGTCATTCGATCAAGTTATGAGATGGGCGCCAAGGGGCCCGTCCCGGTTCCTGTGAAACTCACAGTGCTCCGCGACGGAAAGACCATCGACTTTTCTGTCACGCCAATTCTGGAAGAGTCCAAGGTTCTAGACAGTGAGATGAACGTCACCGCTGAGACCCGCCTCCAAGCTAAGATCAGCGTGGCAACATCCACCGCCTACAAGCCAGTTTCTGTGGTCGAAGCCCTTCAGATTTCGGTTACAAAGCCGCTGGAAATGGTGGCAAACATTGGTTCCCTGTTCCGCAAACCCGCCGAGATCGCTGAAAACATGGGAGGTCCAGCAACGATAGCGGTCGGCATTGCCCAAGCCAGTAAGGACGGCTTTGTTCGACTTCTTGAAATTGCCGGACTTCTTTCAATTTCACTTGGCGTCATGAACCTCTTACCCATCGGTCCTCTCGATGGAGGTCAAATGGTCGTCAATTTTGCCGAGCTCCTGCGCGGCGGCAGGAGGCTAAGTTACCGTGTCCAAATGACTGTCAGCACTGTAGGCGCTATGCTCGTCTTCTTACTCATGGTCATGGTCGTGACTATTGACATAGGCAGGATCGTTCCAAAGTAGCTTGATTTCAGGGATTGGCAAGCTCTGAAACAAACTGGGCAAAATACTTTCGCGAATCCCACGGCCCAGGTGCCGCTTCTGGATGATACTGAATGCTTGAGGCGCGCTCGCCTTTCACCCTGATCCCTTCGACAGTTTCATCATTGAGGTTGATCTGCGTTACCGATGCTCCCGTTCCTGTCAAAGTCGAAGGGTCGACAGCGTAGCCATGGTTTTGGCTAGTGATTGTCACAGACCCATCCTCAAGGTCTTTCACAGGATGGTTTGACCCCCGATGGCCAAACTTCAATTTGTAAGTTTTCCCGCCAACGGCTTGGCACAAGATTTGGTTTCCTAGGCATATTCCAAAAATCGGTAAGCGACCGATCAGAGACCTTGCACAATCCACGACACCACCGAGCTGTGACGGATCACCAGGTCCTGGAGAAAACAAGACTCCATCGGGGTTCCATCCTAAGATTTCGTCGGCTGTCGTTCCAGAGGGAACAACAAGGCTCCTGACTCCCAGGGCAGCAAACCTTCGCAAGATATTGAATTTCAGGCCGCAATCGACCACAACAATGCGGTGCTTCATTTCACCAGAAGGCTGGTCGACAGGCTCGCGTCCTTCCCTGCCCCACGCATAAGGTGCCTTAGTCGAAACCCGGTGCACGTAGTTGTGCGAACCATAATCCTCGCAGGTCGTCGCTGCCGTCAAGGCATCCTCGGCGCTAACTGAACTGACAGCACCCATCAGTGCTCCCGACTCTCGAATCCGCTTTGTCAGGGCCCGCGTGTCGATGCCCTGGATCCCGACTGCCCCCACGTTACCGAGATATTGGCCGAGCGTCCAGCGACTCCGCCAGTTGCTCGGGACTTCGCACGCAGTGTTGACGACGACGCCGCTTGGCTGGAACTGGTCAGATTCGAAATCCTCGGCGTTCATGCCATAGTTGCCTATCATTGGATAAGTGAAAGAAACGATCTGGCCCGCGTAACTAGGGTCAGTCATCACCTCTTGATAACCTGACATTCCTGTGTTGAAAACGACTTCTCCGTGCGACGTCCCTTCCGCGCCCAAATGCTCACCGAAGTACACAGTTCCGTCTGACAAGGCTAGATAACACTGCACGGATGTTCGTTGTACCTTTCGCGGCGACCGACCTTGCATGGTGCAAGGGCCAGATGTCTGAGATAATAAAGGGATGAATGGTCATCCTGTGACTTTTTCTGGAAATGGGAGTGGCTATTCGGGATATCTCTGCGAGTCTGGAAGTGGCCCTGGAGTCATCGTGATCCAAGAATGGTGGGGCCTGGTCGGACACATAAGGTCTGTCGCTGACCGATTCGCTGGGGCAGGATTCGTTGCCTTGGCACCTGACTTCTATCACGGTCGATCTACGACCGAGCCTGATGAAGCCGGCTCAATGATGATGGCGCTGGAGATTGACGACGTCGCACAGGTCATCCGAGGAGCCATTGACACCCTTCTAACGCATCCAAGTGTGGAGGGGGACAAGGTTGGAGTCGTGGGCTTCTGTATGGGGGGACAGCTCAGCATGTACGCAGCCTGCATCGACACACGGGTCGGGGCTTGTGTTAATTTCTACGGGATCCACCCCAATGTAAAGCCTGACTTTGCCCAGTTGCGGGCACCGATCTTAGGATTCTTTGCCGAATACGACGAGTACGCAAGTCCACAGATGGTAGAACAACTAGATCAAGACTTGTCAGCTCTGGGCAAAAGGCACAGTTTTCAGACATTCGCCGAAACGCACCATGCGTTCTTTAACAACGAAAGGCCAGAGGTTTATGACGCGGAGAGCGCAGAAGCCTGCTGGAACACAATGACTTCCTTCTTGCACGAAGAACTGCGGACATGAAACACAGGCCCGGAGAACGCATCTTTGGCGTCGAAACCGAGTATGGAACCCTCGTTCGCGATGAATCCAGCCATCCAGAAGACTTCGTAGAAGCCATCAAAGACCATGTCTTCTATGAAGGCAAGCTGGGCTTGATCGATCTCTTCGCCAGGGATGAAGTCTTTGAACCAGCCCAGAGCGGAGGCTTCCTGCTAAACGGAGGAAGGCTCTACATCGATGCCGTTGGCTCGCATTTAGAGTACGCAACGGCGGAGTGTCGAAACCTTCATGATCTCATAGCCAACGACCGGGCCGGACAACGAATGGTTGTCGATGCGATCAAGCAGCTGGGTGTGCAAGACAGTGTCGATGTTTACAACAACAGCGTAGACCACTTTCATGGCCACACGTTTGGATGCCATGAAAACTATCTGGTAACAATGTCTGAAGACTTCTTCACTCATCGCGCGCCCTTGTTGTTCGCCTTC
>JAEURO010000153.1 GCA_016788345.1 Chthonomonadaceae bacterium | reverse complement strand
GATCTGGGCATGTCCGAGAGCCTGTTGGATGCCCGCTCGCTATTCCTGACGCCGAACACGTCGACGGTCTATGCCATGCTCGACTTCGATGTGAAGGACGGGCCTGTCGTCATTGACGTGCCTGCCGGTGTGCCAATCGCTCTTGCAGCGCGTCTAGGTCAGCTAGGCTGGCCGGATCCCCAGGGGCCAATCTGCCAAGCCGAATGCGCAGGTCATTGTCCAGGGACTCCAACTGGCCATGCGCCTGCCGAAAAGTCTCCACGAGCTCTGGGTCGGCTGATTCGAGGTCGTCTTCCTTTAGGATCGCACCCGAAATCCTAAGGCTTTCAATTGTTGCAAGGTTCCGGCGTATGTCTGAGACGCCGAGGCTTTCACCACCCATCACCAGTGGGGCAAACTCAGCCACCCATGAGTTTAAGTCGCTTTCAATTCGCGAGCAGCCGCCATCGAACCATTGAGACTGCGCCACACAAAAATTGTCGGTCCCACGAGCCTGTGTCCTGAGCCCGGAACCCGTCCAGCACGCTCAAACCCGGTACTGTTTCTGGGAGCTACCTTCCGAGCCAACAAACAACTGCCTAGTAAGAGGAGCCTTGTCATTTTCCCGCAAGTCTCTTGAAGACAGACTTCAGTAAGTTAGAACTTTTCAAGAGGCTCAGCGGTTTTCAAGTTCGGGTTTCGCCAGTTCACACCCGGACATGTGAGGAGTTCTTCGCGTGCCCTCCGGCCTATCCCGATTGGGTTCAGGTGAGTTTCGGCAGAGGCGTCTTGCTGGAAGACGGACGGCCCCGATTTCCCTCTCGCACTTTGTTTTTGCCAAAGATACCGAGCGTATCATGACTCGCTTGTCCATAAGATGAGGGACTCTTCTGACAGGCAACTGATCATACCTTAGAATTGGGATCGTAGAGCTTGCCCGTAGTCTCAGGCTCTCCTATGTGATAGGGAACTTGGTACATTCTGCCACTTCGACGCTTTCTGCTCCGTGAGCCGGGCTTCAAGAAGCCCGCTTTGTTTGCCTGGTCGTGATTCTTTGGGTGCGAATACGTGTCTCGGGCGAACTTGTTTAGTCCTTGTCGTCGGGCAGATTCAGTTCGACCGGCGGATCGAGAATGGACCTTGGTAATCCACGCTCATCTACGATCGACCTAGATTCACCAAGTGGTAGAGACATATAGACCGCATAGTGCACGCGGACACCGTCGCCCTCGTCGCACTGGCGCAGTTCTTCGCTCAGTTCAAGGAGCTTCTGCTTGACTTTTGCGGCTTGTTCGGGAGAGACCCGGATGGTGTGTCGGCGGTAGGCGAGGTACCGGTTGAGGTCAGAGTCCGTGCCTTCAAGCCGGATGGCGGCCGACCGCTCCCGGGCCATCTGGCGCAGTATCGAATCGAAGCCCTTGTTGATCATTTCGCGGTACTCCCGGGTGATCGGTGGGGGGGCGGTCCGAAACTCCATGCCAGCGTGAACGTAGAGCTCCTCGGTCCTGGCCCGGCGTTGTCGGGTGCTGGCCGCGATCAGGAGTCCGGCGTCGATGAGTTCGTTGACGTGGTGCCGGACGGTCTGGGGCGACTTCTTCAGGCCCTCGGCGACCTCCCGGACCGACAACGGATCAACCGCGTTGAACGCCCAAAAGACCTCTGACCGGGTTGCCGAAGCGACGATCGAGACTTGCTCGTAGTCAAAGTACAATATCGGCTCCTGGCCGTTCCATCGGGGTTCTATAGGCACTTTTCGTCAATATTCTGTCTGTCTTTAAGGTGTCCATCGTAGGCTTGCCCAGTGGAGGGGGTGGCCCGCGCTTGTCCTCTCCCGCGGGCCGGAGGCAAGTCAGGCAGGCCGCTTTCTTCTCAGGGCGAGCGCGATGAGCGGGGCCGCTCCAAGCAAAGTGCCGGGCTCTGGCACAGGTTGCGACCAGACCATGGCGTGGTGCAGTTCCAGTTGGGTGTTCCAGGCTTCGCCGAACACGTACACCCGGCCGCCCAAAACTTCGACACCGTAAGCCGCGCTGTGGGTGAAGCTCTGGCTCACGAAGGCGTGCAGGTCAGTGAACGCTCCGCCGTTCCAGAACCCTGCGTGGGAGTTGAGGCCTGACCAGGCCGTGCCGGCCACGTACTGGCCGCGCAGGTCGAAGGCCACGCTTTGGTCAAACCCGGGGGTCGCCAGATTCGTTTGACTGGCTGCCGTGCCTTGCCAGAGGCTCGCTTGGTAGCCGTTGGCGGTCAGGATCCAGCCAGACTGGGTTCCGTTCACCGCGCCGATGATTTGGCTGCCTAGTGCCCCGTTGGGGTTCAGGTTCGTCCAGGCACCGTTGGTCCATTTTCCCGCATTGTGGACTCCGGCACTCACTTGGGCATCGCCAAAGATGTCGTTGCCGTCCATGGCGTCGACCGAGCTGCTGATCCAGGAGTTGTCATGGAGGTCGGTGGTGTCGTCCTTGCCGCCGCCGTTCCAGACGGTGGCCTTTTGTACGCCGCCAAAGGTGGCGTAACCGCCGGCTTTACCGTTTTTTGCGGTGTAGATCTGGCTGTTGGTGGAGCCTGTGGGATTCCAGTCTTGCCAGCTACCGGCAAAGTCGAACCATCTTCCAGCGTGCTCCTCTCCGTTAAATGTAGCGGCGCCATATTGTGCGCCGCCGTCGAGAGCACTGACGCCGCTCGCGCTGGCACCGGCAGGGTTGAGGCTGTTAAAGACTCCGCCTTCGATGTAGCCACCTTCGGTGACACCGTTTTTCCTAGCGGTCCCATAGATGCGGGTGCCGTCGGTCATGTTGCAGAAGCTTTGCGTGTAACCACCAGGTGGGTGGATGTCAAACGCTTGCCATTGGGCGTGGGCCACCGTTGTGGCGGCGAGGGAGATCAGGGTGAGGGTTGCTATTTTCATTGCTTTTTTGTAATGGGGTAAGGGTGGCGAGAATGGTGAGGAGGTTCTGACGACCCTCACCATTCTCACCAATTGGTCAGGGACGGGCTGCTCTCCTGGCTGTGTAAGCCGCTTCCCTGGCTTGGATGGACTCGAGTCTTGCGTTCCACTCTTTGGCCTTGTCCTTGCTTTCGGGCAGGGTTTCGTCCCACTGGCGCACCGGGCGGTAATCCTCGTGCTTGCGGCGGACTGCCTTGGCCTCCCAAGCAAAGTCATAGTTGCCTTTTCCGCTATGGAGCTCGGCGACGTCGAAGCCGGAGTTCGTGTCGTTAAAGTACGCCAGACCCTCCGAGGTTGGCGATTTGGGCGTGATTTGTATGGTGACGCCTTCATTGACTGTCACACTGGTGAAGTGGTCAGGAAGGGCTATGTGCGCTTTGCCGTTGACTAGGTGTCCGACACCCCGCACGTAGGCTGCCGCTTCTGGCCCCTCGACGCACGCGTAGACGATGTCTTGCTGGGGGTTCCATGGGTTCGGGACGACAAAGTTTTTCACATCCGCAGCGACGACGCCACTTCCATCGGTATCGACGTACATCTTGGCTTGCGTCACACCATTCAGGTCGCGCACGCCCATCCATCCATTGTTCGGCGATCCCCCGAGTGAGGAAAGGACTACGTTGTCTTTGCCGTTTTGGCCCTTGAGGATCAGCTGGCCGAAGTCATCAATAGAACGAAGCAACAAGACCCGCGAGTCCGTATTTACAGTGGTCTTGCCCATGGCAAACGTGCTGCCAAAGACATAGGCCGAGCCATTGAATTTTTGGGTTCCATTGAAGGTGTTTGAACCGGACAGGCGAGGAATGTTTGTAGAGAGTCGCGCATCATTGAGTGTGCCGCTGGTCACGTTCGCAGCGTTGACTCCAGTGACGCCAGATCCGTCGCCTTTGAAAAAGCCTGCCATAAACGTACCAGAGATATTCATGTTTCCCGTTTGAGCTGTGCCTGGAGCAGCTGCTTGCAGCCGCGCGACAACGGCAGGAAGTCGATCTTCGGCAATCGTGCCTTTGGTGAGCTCAGTCGCATTAAGGTCCTTTAGGAATGCGCCGCTTCCCTTGAAGTACTTAGCGATGAGGTGGCCTGTAATATTGGCGCTCCCGCTTTGGGGGACACCCGGTGTGGCCGATTGCAGCTTGACAGGGACGTCGGGACTGTTCGAGGATTGGCCGATGGCCCTTGACGATGAGGCGATGAGAACGCTTGCCGTGAGCGCTGTCGTGCCGAGTGTGAGTTTTGTTGTGGTGTTCATTTTCGTGGTAAGGGGTGAGGATGGTGAGGGTAGTGAGGGTGGTGATGGTGGCGAAGGCAGTCAGTAGATCCATACAACCTTCACAATCCTCACCAACCTCACCTTCCTCACCAAATGGTCAGGGGCGGACGGCTCCTTGGTTGCGGGCCATCTCAGCGCGCTGGGCGATCGAAGCCATGCGAGTGGCCCAAGCTCGTTTTTGGTCAGCGCCTCCAGGGAGCGACTCGGTCCAGGGGCGGACGACTTTATAGTCTTCGTAGCCCTTACGGACGGCTTTGACTTCCCAGTCGAAGTCGTAGGTGCCGGATCCGCCGTTGATCTCAAAGGCATCGAATCCGGTGTTTGAGCCGTGCCAATATCCCAGGCCCTTGCTCGACGGGTCTTTCGGAGTCAGGATCACGGTGATCCCGGTTCCGCCAGTAATGTCCTTGAAGTGTTCGGGCAGGCTGATGTGCGCCTTGCCGTTGACCATGTGGCCTGTGCCACGGACATATGCGGCGGCTTCGGGGCCCTCGATCGACGCGTAATAAATGTCTTCGGCGTTGTTGCGCGGGTTCACTTCGCGGAAGTTCTTAATGTCGCCGACGAGGTTGCCTCGGCCGAGGTTGTCGATGAATATCCAGGCTGCCGTGCCGCCAGTTGCGTCACAGATACCCAGATAACCGTAGTTGGGGGAGGCGGCCGATGTGCTCAAAAAGGCGTTCGAGTGCCCGTTTGGACCATTGACCTCAATTTGGCCCGAACTGGTGAACGGACTGATATGGGCCTCGACCATCGGGCTATTGTTGGCGTCTGTTACGGCGATGTTTCCTTGGTGGACGTCCAGGCCTGCATTCGGCGATTTAGTACCGATTCCAAATCGGGTTCCAGTCCAAGACACCCAGCCGGTGTCGCATTTCAAGTTCCATTGGCTCAAACTACCGTCGTATTCTGTCCAGCAATTGACGCTCCCTCCAGTGGCATAACCGTAGAAAGGTTTGGAGTTTGCCGGGCCCTCGATGCCGATCCCATTGTATGAAGCGTTAGTTCCCTTTACTTCAAAAAAGTCGTTGCTGTTGAGTTTCGTAGAGCGTCCAATTCCGACGAAGCCGTTGAAGGTGTTCGTGAACCCAAAAACATTAGGCGCGTCTGTCCTAGCTACGACGCCAGGGAGTCGAGCTGCGCCAAGGGTGCCGGTGGAAATGTTGGTTGCGTTCAAAGACGTCAGTCCCGAGCCGCTACCGACGAACTGGCCAGCGATCATTGTGCCGGCAAGATTGGCGTTGCCTGGATCGGCGTTCCCTGGGGTCGCGCCTTGGAGCTTTACGAACGCAGGCAATGTACCCTGCACCTGAGAATGCACGGGCCTAACAAGCAAAAAGGATGTGACTCCAATTACTGCTGAGCCTGCGACTAGTGCTGTCTGTTTTTTCATGTTGATGTCCAGTTGCTGGTGCTGACCAGCGACATAAACAATTTACGGCGTAAATCTGCCTATACACTTGACTGTAACACGCATTAATTGTCTATAATTAAAATTAAGCTCAAAAGTAGGGCAAAAAACTGTCTATAAAGGTGTTCAAAAGGTCCTAATGTCCGCAACCGCCCGCATCCCGTACTTCCGCGCCAGCCTTACCGAGCCGCCCGCGCTCGTTCGTCACGCAGGGTTTCAGTCCCCGCATGGAGTGCTGGAATGGCACCAGCCGGTCGACCGTTGGCAACTCTTGGTCCTGACTCACCCGGGGGTGGTCAGCTGCAACGGCCGGATCGCAGCGTTCGGGGCGCCGTCTGCCCTTGTGTTCCCTCCCCGAGCTCGCGTGCGGCTCGACCGGTCCGGACTCGAGACTTATGAACACACGATGGCGATGTTCGAGCCGAAGGACTCGACGGAGGACATCGTCGCCCTGCCGCTTGTGACGGACATC
>JAEURO010000152.1:256-6117 GCA_016788345.1 Chthonomonadaceae bacterium | reverse complement strand
GGCTCTGCCAATGTCAGACCACTCTAAGAGCTGCCGAATTTGCTTCAACTTGCCGTCCTCCGGGAGAGTCGCCTGGCTTCGACGATCCACTCTGCTGGATCGACTTGTTGCCACTCTGCCGGCTGAATGATTTCTAAGACGCGCTCTGGAGACATGTCTGCCAGTTGCGAGAACCGAGTCACGCCAGCCTCATAGAGCTTCCTCTCAAAAACGTGTCCGATCCCACGAATCTGGATCATTGGGTCGTGGTCGCCGGCTGGTTCAGACGCTTCGGTCAAAGTGGCGGGCATAGAGGGAGTCTGCGCCGCAGCTATCGGAGCTTCGACAGGCTTTGCCGCCAAGAGCTCTAGGGCTTTATTTAGCTCAGAATTCACCGCGGTTTGCTCTCTTAGGGACGCTTGGAGACGTTCGAGGTCTTCGGCCTTAGGTGCGCTCGCTAGCCGGGATTCGAGCTCGGCAACTTGATGCGATAAGTGCTCGACATCTTGAACCTTTGAGTTGAGTTCCTGTTGAACAGCCTCTACATTCCGAGCAAGGACTGACATTTGGTCGAGCTCAATCTGGAGCCTCTGCACGTCCTCCGAGCTCGGTCTGCTGGCGAGGTCTTCCATAACCTGAGTCAGTTTTGCCTCCCGTGATGCGATGAGCTGGCGAGCCTCCGCCAGATCGTCCTGAGTCGGCCTTTGCTCAAGCGTCGACCTGAGCTCTGTAAGTTCGCTTAAGTACGAATCGACCTTGTGTTGTAGTGAATCGACTGTCTCGCTCGTCGGGCGTGCCTCAAGGGCCGATTGCAGGCTTTCAACTTCCCTACGGGTCGTTCCAAGTTGATCTTTAAGTGCGTCGAACTGCTCGACGGTCGGTCTTTCGCCCAAAACGCTGTTCAAGCGGGAAACTTGTTGCTGTGCTTCAGACAGCTGAGATTGGACAGATTCAAAATCCTCCGCTGAAGGGGCAGCGTTGAGTCTGACGAGCAGGGCCTCAAAGTCCTCTTGCATGGGACGGTGGTCGAGCTCTTCTCGCAATCGGGCCGCCTCGGCGATAGCCTGCTGGACTTGGGTGTCACGGGCCGCAAGGTCATGTCGGAGCTCAGCGAAACGACCCTCCAATTCGGTTGTTTTTCTTGCACGCTCCTCAGCTTCTGCAAGCATCGACTTCAGTGAAGCCGCCTCATCAGCGTAATTCGAACTCATGTCCCTGAGCCGGTTCAACGTGGCGTCTGCATCCAAAAGGGCCTCGTCCTTAGAAGCCATCGTGGCGTGTAGCCGTTCTATCTCTGCCCGTAGGGCTTGGGTGGCTACCGCGAACCCTGCGGCACCGCCACCACTTTCAGAGTTTCTGATCTTGGCTTCGAGATCCATGATAGTCTGCTCATGAGACCGGATCCGCATGTTCAAGGCCTCGACCTCATCGCTCGTGTCCACACTCGGCCTTGACAAGCTCGCCTGGAGTTCTGAGGCTAATTGGTCAGCCCGTCTCTTCTCTTGCTCGACCTGCGCTTTCAAATTGTCCACGTCTTCCTTTGTGACCGGAGCAAAACCAGCCCTTTCATCCTTCATTTCGGCAATCGTCTGCTCATGGACCTGAATCTGGTTCTGAAGCATTGAGACCTGTGCCAGGTGTCCTTCTGGTTCGGATTTCGACTTTGCAATGACGAGTTCCGAGCGCAAATCTGCCAGCTCCTGGTCCTTTGCGACAATCGCCTGCCGGAGCTCGTCGGTGGCTTGGGAACCTTCCCCGCTTCCTGCCTCTTTCAATTGGCCCCTGACCTGGTCGAGCTCCGACCTAGAAAGCTCAAGCTGCATTTTGAGGGTGTTGAGCGACGCTACGTCGTGCGTCAGTTTCTCGTTAGCCTCCGTGAGCTTCCGGTTTTCTTTTCGAAGTTCTTCTTCATCTGGCCCAATCGCCCTTCGCCGTGACACAAACAGGTCGTATAGCCACTCCGCACCAAATCCGAGTGCCGCCCCGAGCACGAGCATGAATAGTCCGATTGCATCCATAGCCAAGAACCTACACAAGCGACCTACAGGGCGCCCTGTCAATAATCATTGGCTCTTTGGGCCAAAACCTCAAGGACTCAGTGACGTTTCAAACAGGGGCATCTGAGAGTCGTCATGTTTTTGCTACTCCATGCCACGGGCATTTGTGCCAGTCTGATCAGTCGACTCATGATTGGGACGGATCATGTCTCTTGCCGCACCCAATACAAGCAAGACGCCGGCGGCCGTAATACAAACGTCGGCGACGTTGAACACGGGGAAATTTATGAGCCGGATCCAAAACATGTCGGTCACGTGCCCTTGAGTGAGGCGGTCTATCAAGTTTCCGACCGCACCTGAGGCCAAGAGGGCCGCAGTGACATGGTGGACTTTAGGCTCATCAGGTCGCTTCCAACTGTAAATTGCCGCCGATACCGCGATGGCTATGGCGATCGGGGACAAAAGCAGGCCCATGCCCTGCAACATCCCAAAGGCCACGCCCTGGTTGTAAACTAATTTGAGTTCGAATACTCCTGGCCAAACGGCCAGGAGTGTACGGCCTTCAGTACCCTGTGCCGCGTTCCTAGCCCACAACTTGACCATTTGGTCAATAAGCAGAAGTCCGATGCTCAGGAGAACGAACAGCCGAAGGCCGCGTCTCATACTCCTAGCACTCGACGGTCTCGACTTGTCAGCCAATAGGCTGTGCCATTCACTTGGACTTGGCTAACATCAGATCGGCGTAGCCTGCTGCGCTCGCACTTAGGCCAATGTGAGGTGCTGAACGAGGCCGAGGGTTCACCTTTAGTCACCGTGACGTCCGCCATCTTAAAGTAAACAGAAAGTTCGTCACCAAAAGTTTCGAGACATGCGGCATCATCGGGACTGACGACCAAGCCTAGAGAAACGTCCTGGGAGTCTCGAGTTTCGGATCCAACTTTCCAAGTTTCAAACTCGGCGAACACCCATGCTCGGACATCTAAAAGCTTATCAAACCTCATATGGAGGCTCTTGTCGAATTTGTCTTCGCCACGCTCCAGACGGTCCAGGAAAACCGACGCATGCTTGGCTCCCGGAATACGCGTGTAGACCTCTTCGGCGGTGTGTGGCACGATTGGCGCGACCAATAGGGTCAGCTTTCTGAGCACGGACAAACATGCTGCTTGTGCCGATCGACGCGAGGGCCAGCCTGCCCCGTCGCAATAGACCCGGTCCTTGATGGCATCGGCGTAGAAAGCGCTGAGCTCGTGCACGCAGAAGTTGTGTATCCTTGCCAGGGCGTTGTTGAACCTGTACCTATCAAAGTCATCGAGACAGTCCCGGACCAATCCGTCCGTCCGCTCGATAATCCATCTGTCGAGCTCTAGGAGTTCGAAGTCCGCGTCAGGATCATAGTCGTAAAGGTTGCCCAGTAGGAACCGGAGGGTGTTCCGGATCCGACGATAACCTTCGCCTGCGACCTTAAGCAAGTTATCGCTGATCGGGACATCGTCCTCAAAGTTTACGCTGGAGGCCCAATAGCGGAGAACATCTGCGCCGTGCTGGTCACAAACTAGGACAGGGTCAATGACGTTCCCAGTCCGTTTAGACATTTTTTGCCCGGTCTCGTCGTTCACAAACCCGTGAGTCGCGACCCTCTTGTATGGGTGCGTTCCGAGCGTTGCCATGGACAGGATCATCGAGAGGTTGAACCAACCTCGGTGCTGGTCGCTTCCCTCGAAGTAGACATCGACTGGCAGATTTTCTTTCCAGCGCGGGTCGACCAGGCCCCCGATGACGGTGTGGCAAGTCGATCCACTATCGAACCAAACGTCGAAAACATCCGTTTCCTTGATAAACTCCGTTTCACCTGTGACGGGGTGTTTGAAACCAGGCGGAAGAATGTCTTGTGGGTCGCGCTCGTACCATGCGTCGCTGCCATGGTCTTCAACGAGCTTCGCAACGGACTCAATGGCATCGGAATCGAGGACCGGTTCGCCAGACTCTTTGCCATAAAAGATTGGAATGCCGACCCCCCATGGTCGTTGCCGAGAGATGCACCAATCTGGCCGTTGGGACATCATGGCCAGCATCCTAGTATGGCCAGATCGCGGTGTCCATTCAACCTTATGGTTGATCGCGTCAACCATCTTTGCCCGCAGACCCTCGTGATCGATACTGACGAACCACTGTTTGGTCGCCCGGAAAATGACGGGTTGGTCGTCCCGTTCAGCGTGAGGGTAGCTATGCTTGTAGTCATCTACCGCCAGGAGATGCCCTAACTCACGGATTCTGTCGACCACGACAGTGTCACACTTCTTGTAGTGGGTGCCGGCAAACTCTCCAGCTTCTTCGGTCAGCACCCCTCTGCCATCCACCGGACACAAAACTGGAAGCCCGTACTTTTGTCCTGTGAAAAAGTCATCACGGCCATGTCCAGGAGCCGTATGGACCACTCCCGTCCCATCTTCTGTCGTGACGTACTCGGCCAATACTGCCAATGAGAGCCGATCAAACACCGGGTGCTTGAACTGAGACCCTTCGATCTCCGATCCGATGAACGATTTGACGACCTCCCACGACCCCCAATCCACTTTGCTTGCCACTTGTTCGACAAGCTCGTGGACCACAATGTAGTGATCCTCCCCTACCCGAAGCACGTCGTAGGTGTGCTTCGGATGGAACGCCAAGGCTAGATTAGCCGGGATCGTCCATGGAGTCGTTGTCCAGATCAAGGCGTACGTGTTGGGTAAGCCCTCGAACGGCCACGATTCCAATGGAAACCTGACAAAAATCGACTTACTAGTGACTTCTTTATAGACAATCTCAGTGTCGGCCAAGGCAGTCTGGGCTGTCGGCGACCACAATGTTGGCCTCTGTCCACGATACACATAGCCAAGTTCGACAAGCCGTTTGAACACCCTGACGATCTCGGCTTCGAACCGGTACTCCATGGTAGTGTAAGGCCGCTCCCAGAGTCCAAAGATCCCCAACCTTTTGAATTGAGAAGTTTGGAGATTGATGTACTTCTCGGCATGCTCTCGACAGGCCCGTCGCAGCTCGATTTTCGAAGGTGCTTCCTTCTTCTCCTGAAACCGCTTCATGACGGCTTGCTCGATAGGCAGCCCGTGGTTGTCATAGCCTGGAACATAAGGCACCCGGTAGCCCATGACTAACCGGCTCTTGAGCACGAAGTCTTTGAGAATCTTGTTGAACGCCGTACCAATGTGGATCGGGTTGTTCGTATAAGGGGGCCCATCATGAAGGACATAAGCTGGATCGCTCTGGCGAACCTTTTGGATCTGACCATAGATGTCCATCTCGTCCCAGACGACCTGCTGTTCAGGTTCACGAACGGCCAGATCCGCCTTCATGGGGATTGTGAAATTTGGATCAGGCAGGTTAAGAGATTCTTTGAGGTCCATCCGATGTTACAGAACCCCAAGTCTACCTTTCGATCTTGTGTAGTGCCCAACGAAGTGCGTTTCGGGGCCAGGCACACCAGGTTCAGGTCGAGTAAAATATCCCTATGTCCGCCCAAATGGAGAAGAGTCCTTGGCTCACCGAGGGCGAACAAAAGAAAGAGTCCGTCCACAACTTGTTTTCTGAAGTGGCACCGACCTATGACAGAGTCAATGGGCTCCTCAGTTTGGGCTTGCACAAACAGTGGCGAAAGAGAGCTGTCGCAACCTTAAATTTGGCGGAAGGCAATTCTGCGCTGGACGCATGCTGCGGGACCGGAGATTTCCTCATCCCGCTGCGACACAAGGTAGGGCCAAGTGGCCGCCTTGTTGGACTGGACTTCTGCCAGCCCATGCTAGAACTCGCCCATGCGAAAGATCTTAACGCCGAGCTTCTGGTCGACGACGCTTGTGCGCTCCCATTCAGTGGCCCTGAGTTTGACGC
>JAEURO010000152.1:0-246 GCA_016788345.1 Chthonomonadaceae bacterium | reverse complement strand
GCTGGGGGTTGAGAAACGTTTCAAACGTAGGACTAGCCATCGCCGAAGCCTTCAGAGTCCTCAAACCAGGTGGCCAGTTCGTTGCCATCGACACTTGCAGGCCTAGTGGACCTGCTGGAAAGATCGCCGAAGGTCTGTTTCACCTCGCTGCTCCCCTCATTGGTGCCGGATTTGGGAAAAAAGAGGCTTACACTTACTTGCCAAAGAGCACCCTGACATTCGAATCTCCGGAAGACTTGTCGGCAA
>JAEURO010000151.1 GCA_016788345.1 Chthonomonadaceae bacterium | reverse complement strand
GCCGTCCCCGTGAGCAGCGGGACAGGGGCTTCGGTCGACATGCCACGTCTGGTGGCGTGCGATGACCGGAACATTGTCATAGAGGCGGTCAAGCGGGCCGAAGACTCGCGTCACATCGTCGTCCGGCTTTACGAATGTCACAACTCGCGCGGTTCTGCATTGCTCAGTCTCGCGTTGCCTGCAAAGCGGGCATGGCTTGCAGACTTGAACGAGGCCAAAAAAGGGGAGCTAGACCTGGTGGATGGGGCCATCCCCTTCAAGTATAAGCCTTTCGAAATCCTGACCTTCTTAATCGAAGTCTGATGGGTTCAGGAACCGGGTCCGTAAACCCGCCACTTGTGGATACCAGCGGACCAACCATCTTGCATCGTGACGACCACCCGCAACCGGGTCGTCCGCACTTTGTCAAACTTAGCCTCGCACCAAGTGTCGGGCCTGACCACGTAGGTCGATCCGATCCACTTCCAAGCCCCATCTACGAACACCTCGATGTGCCAATCAACCGGCAGCCTGCACTCGCCCCGGCCGGTGTCATCGAACCAGTAAACTTCGCAACGGGTCACGTCGATAGCCTCCTCCCAACTGTATTCGGCCCACTCGGTCCCGCCCTTGTGGTTCCACCAATGCGCCAGGGACGCTGGCTGCTCGCTACTTGAAGCCGGATCCCCAGGAGTCGACAACCCCTCGGGCTGGCAATTCGAGTTGACAAAGGACATGGCGACCTTTGCAGACTTTTCGAGGCCGGCTGTCGATGGTGGAGACGGTGCAGACGGGATCCAAACCGCCATCTGTCCGGCTTCGCGGTTGTCCCAGAAACAGTAGGGGACAGCGACCACCCTCACCGGTTTGACCTTAGGTGCCGTGCTATAGAGCCCTCCGGGCCATGCGCTGGACGTGGTTTCACCCATCGTTTCGTATCCGGTCACACCTGGCAGTCCCTTGATTTTGATAGGTTTCCAATCCGCGGAAGCAGGAACGGAGAGTTCGTGGACTGGAGCCGAGTTGTCGGCCTGTTCCAGACAATAGATCAATGGGCCAGCCCCTAGCGCAAGGCGCCCAATATTTGATTTGACCTTTGGATTGGCTGCAATAAACCTAGGTGAAACATCAATGTTGAATTTGACGACGTCTCCGTTTTTCCAGAGTCTCTTGGTGCTTACGTACCCTTGAGAAAACGTTAGCGTGTCGCTTGCCCCATTGACTGTGACGCTGCGTCCAGGCGACCAGGCGGGCACTCTGAGCCGTAGCCTAAATTCAGTCGGTTTTTTCAGGCCAAAGTGGATCTCAACAAGGCCGTCCCACGGATAGTTGGTCTTGACGTCTAACTGCACGTCTTGACTTCCAACCTTGCAGTCCACGGACCCTTGAATGAAGAGGTTGATCGATAATGAGTCTGACGTCGTGGCATAGGCATAGCCGCCAAGCTCAGACAGTGTCCTCGCCACATTCGGCGGACAGCACGCGCAGCCGAACCATTCAGACCGATGATGCGATCCGCTGCTGGCCAAAGGGTTCACATAGAAATACTTCTTGCCGTCCAGGGAATACCCGGCGAGGACGCCGTTATAGAGCGCCGTCTCCATGACGTCGGCGTACCTGGATTCACCTGTGAGCAGAGCCATTCGGTGCGCCCACATTGCCATGGCCACAGAAGCGCAAGTCTCCTGATAGGCACTTTGGTTGGGTAAGTCGTAATCAACGGTAAACCCTTCATTGCTGGCAGATGGGCCGATCCCGCCAGTCACATACTGGTTTCTGAGGGTCGTGTTGTCCCATACCCGGTCTAACATGTCCAAAAGCCCTTTGTCGTTGGTCTCCCTGGCGACATCGGCTGCACCAGACATAAGGTAGGCAGCCCTCACTGCGTGGCCCATCACCCTGTCCAACTCGCGAAGCGGAATATGGTCTTGGTAGTACTCCCCGTTGTATTCTTTGTCTGGAATTTTCTGTTCCTTGGCAAAGAATCGTTCGCCACGGTGGTCAATAAAGAATTTGGCCAGCCTGAAGAATTCCGGATTGCCGGTGACGCGCCACAACTTGACAAGAGCGAGTTCGATCTCTGGATGTCCGCAATAACCGGCCCGCTGGCCCGGACCGTCTCCAAAAACTTGGCAGAGATAGTCGGCAAACTTTTCTGCGACGTTGAGCAAGGTCCGTTTGCCCGTGGCCCTAAAGTGTGCGACCGCCGCCTCGAAAAGGTGCCCAGCACAATAAAGCTCATGGTTCCATGCTAGGTTTGTCAATCGCTTGTCCGGTTCGTTGACCTGGTACCAGGTGTTGAGGTATCCATCCTCCATTTGAGCGGACGCGATGAGGGCAATGACGTCATCGATCCTCTTTTCGAGGGCCGGATCCGGGTTTGTGCCGAGTGACGCCCCAATAGACTCGATGGCTTTGTACAAGTCCGAATCCATAAAGACCGGACCATGGTAGCCGCTACGCTTGCCATGGGCGGCCAGCCTAAAGTTCTCCATGTTGCCAGCCTTTTCAAGCATGTCCAGGCTGTGCGGAAGACTGACCTTTCGATTCGTCTCCCGCCTTGGTGCCCAAAAACGGTCTGAAATGGTGACCCTGTCGAAAGGGACGGCATTATGGGCTGTGTCCGATGTCATGGTGCCAAGTGTGCAGGCCAAGGCGAAGGCAAGCATATGAGATATTGGTACGACTGAGGGTCTGGTCTTGGGCCGTAAGCGTGGATGAAAACCCTCGTCCTTGGCTGCGACGTGCCGATGGCGTAAAATAAGGCCAGCCCATGTTAGAGATCCAAGACATTCATGCGTCCGTCGCCGAGGATGGACGAGAAATCCTCAAAGGTGTCAGTCTAAAGGTCGGTCCAGGAGAAGTCCACGCGATCATGGGCCCGAATGGATCTGGAAAATCAACGTTGGCCAATGTTATAGCAGGCCGTGACACTTACGAGGTGACAAGAGGAGACATCTTCCTCAACGGCGAAAGTGTCCTTGAATTAGAACCCGAAGAAAGAGCGCACAAGGGAGTTTTCTTGGCGTTCCAATATCCTGTCGAGATCCCAGGTGTGACCAACACGTACTTTTTGAGGGCTGCGCTGAACGCGAACCGAAAGGCTAACGGCCAGCCAGACATGAGCGCAATTGATTTTCTCAAGCACATCCGGACGAAAGTCGAACTCCTGGGCCTGACCGAAGACATGCTTCAAAGGTCGGTCAACGAGGGTTTTTCGGGCGGTGAAAAGAAAAGGAACGAGATTTTTCAGATGGCGGTCCTAGAACCGACCTTCTGCGTCCTTGACGAGACTGACTCGGGGCTTGATATCGATGCCCTTCAGACTGTCGCGCACGGAGTGAATGCCCTGAGGGCGGCAAACCGCTCGTTTGTCGTCGTGACCCACTATCAACGGCTCCTCAACTACATCGTGCCAGACTTTGTCCACGTGATGATGGGAGGGCGGATCGTGCAAAGTGGGGGCAAGGAGCTGGCCCTGGAGCTCGAAGCAAAGGGCTATGGTTGGATCGAGGAACGCCTCACCGCGTGTTGCTGACCTGACAGTCCTCCAGGTCGATCTTGTCGATCAACCATTCCTTGTTGATGGTGCGGCGGCCTAAGTCGACCACTAGCGAGGCCCTTCCTCTTTCAAAAGTCGCAGTCCCCCGAAAGTGGACTAGCTGCCAAACAGTGTCACCCCTCTCGCCGACCGAGCTGCCAGTCGTTTTCCAAGAGTCAATCGACTTGAGTGTGCCCATTCGTCCCGCTGTTCGGGGAAAGTCCTTGACTGTTGGAGACTCACGCAAGTTGAATGTGGCAATCTCAGTCAAGGTTTGTGAAGAAGATGCCTTGAGGCTGTCCAGAACCATCTGCTTGCCGACCGCTTCAGCCGATTTTTCAATGTTTGAGTGGGCATAGGCCCAAACAAAGACTAGGCCGCCAAGGGGCAGGCCGACAAAGAAGGCCATGGCAAGAAGGGCACGGAGCTTTCGAGGCATCGCGGTACGAACGGTTTACCTCATTCTGACGACTTCCCAAACGAGGAGCTGGATCAGGAAGAAACTCAACGCCAAGCAAATTTTGACCATAGCCGAACTCCACGCTCCAAGTTTTCCGCTCTTGAGCTGGAGGATCAAGTACGTGGCGAACAATTGGGCCCCAAACAAGCCGGCGTTGCCAACCGGCCGGTAAGGCAAGTCTTGGAGCTGGTACTTCTGAACTCCGGTGTGATGGGCGTAGACGATCTCTGTCCAAGCCAACGCGATGCCAATAAGGCTGAGGCAAACCAGCGTGACCCGAACGACCATAGCAGACTTAGACGTGAAGATCCAGATCAACGTCGAGACAAGCACGAGGACGTCGATGGTTCCGGCAGTCAGGTGGAACAAGGTGGTCAGCCGCTCCGAGAGGTAGTACCGTTCCGCAGATTGAGGAAGGTCGAAACTGCGGCCAGTCGAAACTTCTACTGCCAACATGACGCTGCACGCAAGAGACAACGCCACTTGATCCCACCCGAGCTTTGAATGCGGCTTCACCATGAAGTCAAGGACATCGGTTCAGTACGCTCAGGACTGGTCGTCAGGTCTGTTTCGCTGTGAGTCTGTGCGGACAAATGGAACCCCTCCATCATCTCCAAAACATGAAGCGCAATGTCGCCTTTGGCACGGTGAGGGCGGCCTTCAGCTATGGCATACGCCATATCGATGACTCCAAGTCCGCGGGATTCTGCCGCATAGGGCCGGTTCGCCTCGACGTTAGACCAATCTCCGCCTTTCGGGCAAAATTGAGGCGTCCCACCGAACCCGTTCGGATCCGGGACTCTCAGCGAGCCTTCCGTGCCATAGACTTCGATCGGTGGAAACGAATGGGCACACACGTCGAAGCTAGTCGTGATCTGCCCTATGGCACCGTTCTCAAACTTTAGGAGCCCTGCGATATGTGTAGGTACGTCGACACTGATAGATTGCCCGTGTCGCGGTTCGCTGGATATGGTCCGTGTGGTCCGCAAGAGGCTCGTCATGGCCATGACACTTACAGCCGGGCCCAAAAGTGTATGCAATGCTGTCAGGTAGTAGGGCCCCATGTCAAACATCGGCCCGCCTCCTCTTTTGTAGTAGAAACCTGGGTCAGGATGCCAAGATTCGTGGCCTGGACACATCATATGCGCCGCTGCGCCAACAATCTGCCCCATGCCCCCACTTTCGATGATTTCGCGGCAGGTCTGGATCCCAGCCCCCAACACCGTGTCAGGCGCGCAGCCTAACCTCAACCCGGCTGCATATGCCTCGGAAACAAGCGATTGGCCCTCGGCAAACGAAAGCGCCAGAGGCTTCTCACTGTAAACATGTTTGCCCAGGGAAATGGCCCTCCTGGTGACACCGAAGTGGGCGGACGGCACGGTAAGGTTGACGACGATCTCGACCCTTGGGTCCTCCAAAAAGTCCTCGAGGCCGCCAAAGTGGGTCACCCCGTAGGATGTGCCCACGGTCTCGGCTCGTTCATGGATGACGTCGCAGACTGAGACAAGATGGATGGCGTCAGACTTGGATAGAGTCCGCAAATAGACATCTGAGATGTTTCCGCATCCGACTACACCGACTCCGATTGGCACGACAACATTGTGCCCCGGCGAAGTGCAGTCATGGGGGCACAGTGGGACGACAACGCGACAAAAGCAGTGCCAGCTCAGATACACTCGCGAGTCATGGCACAAGGCGGCCACGAGCCGACAAAACTTTGGGGCGTCATTTCAGCTTCCAGCGTGGGCACCCTGATCGAGTGGTATGACTTTTACATCTTTGGGAGCCTGACTGTATACATTTCAGCTCAGTTCTTTCCGAAAGAGAACACGACGCTCGGGCTGATTTCTACTCTTGCGATCTTTGCCACCGGATTTGTTGTGCGGCCGTTCGGTGCCCTGGTTTTCGGAAGGATTGGCGACATCGTGGGTCGCAAGTACGCGTTCATGGTGACGTTGGGAATGATGGGCCTGTCGACGTTTTTGATCGGCCTTGTCCCTGGTTATGCGCAAATTGGTTTCTGGGCGCCAGCCATCGTGCTACTGCTCAGGATGACGCAAGGGCTTGCACTCGGAGGTGAGTATGGTGGAGCGGCAACCTATGTCGCTGAGCATGCACCCGACGCTCGTCGGGGCTACTATACGAGTTTCATTCAA
>JAEURO010000150.1 GCA_016788345.1 Chthonomonadaceae bacterium | reverse complement strand
AGAGGGGGCTTTTTTCTTATAGGGCCCGGTAATCAGGTGCTGAAGTCATTATTATTGTCGTGTGACTGAAGGCGCAAATGCCCACTTAATCAGGGAGACAGGAGTCATCGACGAGGACACTGTTCATCTTTCGTTCAGAATCAATTGAAAGCACAGTCAGATGGACAATCGACAATTGAGGCATTGATCTTGCAACCTGACCGACATTCCGATATTGCGATCCGCCCAATGGTTTCGGGTGACCAAGAAGCGTTGCTTCGAGCCATTCTCAGCGCGACTGAGTATGGAATCATGCTCACCGACCTCGACCATGTCACGATCGCGTGCAATCGCCGCTTTGGCGAGATATTCGGGGTAGACATTCAGTCAGTTGTTCATTCCGACGTCCTCGAAGTCCGCCATATGGTGGAAAAACTCATCCCAGACTTAGAAGTTTGGGCCGACGACCTCAACCTTGTTTATGCAGATCCACAACGGATCCAAGAGGATGAGCTTCTCCTGCTGCACTCTCCCCCTATCACCGTGAGACGTCACACTGGACCAGTCTTTGACGATCGGGGAAGGGTGATTGGCCGGCTTTGGACGTTTCTGGACGTCTCGTCAGAGAGTAGGCGGCGCAACATGCAAGCGGTGCTCCATAAGGTCAGTACGATCTTTCATGAGAGCCCTAAAGCGGTCTACCAAAACATCGTGCAGCATTTGGCTGACCATTATTCTTCGAACGCCGTGCTGTCGATATTGCAAGGAGACTACTTGCACTTTAGGGCCGTGGCTTCTCCAATTGTGGAGCTGCAGACGGCCCGCGGGAACAACTATAAAGACAGTTACTGTCAGTATGCGATCGAAAATGAAGGGCCGATGGCTGTTCAAGACGCGAGCTTGGACGGAGTCCTGTGCAACCTGCTTCCTGCAAAGTTTGGACTTACCCGCTATCTTGGAGTGCCAGTTTATCAGCCATCAGGCGACATCATCGGAACCTTGTGCATCCTTGACCATAAGTCACAAGAGGAAATCACCGACGATGACGTCCAGTTCATGTCCATGATCGCAATGCGTGTCAGTGCCGAGTTGGCTCGCGAAGCCCATATCGAGGAGCGAGTCTCCGAAAAGCAATTGGTGGTCGAGGCACAGAACACGCTTTTGATGGTGACGCGGGGTGTCCTCAGTGCGATGAACAAAGGCTTTGGATTGATTGGGCGGCACCAAGACCTGGCAACTTTGGTCGGCAAGCAGGTCCAGGTCCTCAAGGGTGTGCTGGGCTATGGGGCGGTGGGCCTTTTCGTGAGTCAGTTTGAGGGCGATTGGGCAGGAGCAACCCATTCTGGCGGTAGGTCATCGCGCCACAGACTCTCAAACCTGCTGGCTGTGCCAGAAGTGATGGGTTGCGACAAAACAAGGATGATCCCACTCAGAATTGTGCCTGGGCGGACCGCTTATCTTGCCTTGGCACGGCCAAGCGAGGTGGAAGAAGAAACACCGTTCTATACCGCGCACCTCGAAGCTTTGGTCGAACAAGTTTCACTCGTCCTTTCGACCAACTTGCTTCAGAACGAGTTGGCCTCAGCCTATGAAGAGCTCAAGTCAACGCACGACCAACTTGTCCAAAGCGAAAAACTCAGTGTGGTGGGCACTCTAGCGGCCAGCACCGCGCATGACATCAAAAACATCTTGAGCTCTGTCACGCTGGAGCTGGGGATGGGCGTCGACCATCCAGAAAAGGCTCTAGAGTCGGTCCGGAACCATATGGATCGGTTTTCAGTGCTGGCCCACAGACTGCTTTCCTATGCCAAGCCAAGGCTGGTCCAAATGAGGCCTGTGGACATCGACGATCTGTTGAACAGGGTTCTGGCACTGACAGCTGCCCATACCCGTGTCACTGGTGTCACTGTAGTCGTCCAGCCGTCTAGCGCAATTTCATGCGTACTGGGCGATCCGAACCAACTGGAACATTTGTTCGTGAACCTGGTTCTCAATGCTGTACAAGCCATGCACGAGTCGGGTGGCAATTTGACAGTGTCGGTCCAGGACACTCACGGCTGGGTCGACGTGTCGATCAAAGACACCGGAAAGGGAATCTCTCCGGACACTTTGAAGCACCTCTTTATGCCATTCGCGTCGACAAGGACAGAAGGATTTGGTCTAGGATTGTACAGTTGCAAACGAATCGTAGAAGAACATGGTGGCAGGATTGAGGCCACATCGCAGTCCGGGCAAGGGACTTTGTTCAAAGTCTCCCTCAAGCCCGACAAGGAGTCAACTTATGCCTAATGAAATACTTGTTATAGACGATGACCGGTTCTTACTCGACAACCTCATGAAAGCCCTGAAGAGCCATGGTTTCGAAGTTCGTGGGGCGAACACTGGCGAGGAGGGCCTGAAAGCAATTGTCGAATCCGAACCCGATCTCGTGGTCCTTGATCTGGGCTTACCAGGAATCGACGGAATCTCGTTGTGCCGAAGGATCAGGTCCAAGTGGCGGTTTCCAGTCATCATGCTCACGGCAAGGACCGACGCCATGGACAAAGTCATCGGGCTCGAAGTCGGAGCGGACGATTACTTGACAAAGCCCTTTGAGTCGAGCGAGCTGATCGCGAGAGTAAGGGCCCAACTTCGACGAGCCAAGGAGTACTCCGAGGAGGCACCGGCCGATAAGAAGACAATCATTGGTGAACTCGTTATTGACGCCGAGGCTCGGGAGGCTTTTGTCGGCAACGTTCCTGCGGGGTTGACGACGAAGGAGTTCGACCTCTTGTCCTATCTCGGGGCAAATGCTGGCAGGGCGCTGAGCCGTGAAGTCCTTTTCGAGCAGGTATGGGGATATGACTTCGAGTTTAGTAGCAACTCACTGGACGTCTTCGTCTATCGGCTCCGACAAAAACTGCCTGGCGATGCAGGAAAATACATTCAGACTGTCCGAGGGTTTGGCTATCGCATCCAATCGGTTTAGCCCTCTTTCTTGGGTGAAAAGACCGGACCTTTTAACTGCTTCCAAGTCTCCATTTGGGCTTTTGTCAGCGTGGACTCGACCAAATCTTCGAAACTTTTGCGTAGTCGCTTGAGATCGGGCTGAATCTTGCTGTTTGCCTCAGCCAGTTCGTTCTCCATACTTTCAGACAACTTCTTCTTTTCATCATCCGATTTCGGTTCCATGGCTTTGTACTTCAGCAGTATTGGCTCCTTTGCCGCCCTTTCGACCTCGGCGACCTCCCGTCCCGTTTTCTGAATGCCGTCTCTCAGGGCTTTTGATTGCGCCTCGGTCAATCCGATCTGGGTTGCGACCGTAGAGTTCAAAATTGCTAAAATTCCGGCCCTTTGTAAAGTGATTTGACCCAGACGCACGACCTGCTCCTTTTTGAGCTCAAGCAAGATCTGTGTGTGGAGTTGCTCTTGTGCGTCCTGGATGGCTCGATCAAATTCGCCCTTTGAGACCTGTCCTTTTTGGTACCCGTCCTTAAGTCGCCCGGCAACCGAATTGTACATGCCACCATACTTATTGAGGGCGTTGACCTGGGTGTCTGTGACTTTGAGTTCGGCCTGCACATCCTTCCCCTGCAAAACGTCCACGCTGGCGATTTGCTCATAGAACTTATAGTTGTCCTGAGTCAACAAGAGCACGACGGCTGCGAATGTCACACTCATCTAACGGCCGACGGCGGCCGCCGGTTCCTCCCAATGAGACAGAACAGGGCTCATTCTCTCGATAATGTCTATTTTGGCATCGCTCAGGGTCTTTTCAACCGATCTCACAAAAGATTCAGTTGGGTCCACTCTGTGAAGCAAGACGATTGGAGGCGCCTTTGTGTCTTCAGCAAATTGGACAATGACTTCATAATCGCCAGGATTGCTTTGGACGAGCCCATTAAACCTGGCTAATTCCTGCTTAGACGCACGGTTGATTCGAATGCAGACACTGCCACGAACTGAATCGTCCTGTGTAGTGACCGGGTCAGGCGCAGGCAAGTACGCCATCTCTTCAACGAGCACTTCGCATTGTTTGTCGCCACCGCTGCCTGGCCTTTCTCGAAAAGACACGTTGCCACGCAAGCGCACAACAGAATCCTTTTGTACCAATCCGCGAAATTTTGCATATGTGGCTGGAAAGAGTGTGCATGAAGCTTGGCCCGAGAAATCTTCTACAGTTATCGTCGCCATGCGCTCGCCCTTAGAACGGGTAGTGATCTCACGGACATGGGACACGACCCCCGCAAGTTTTACTGTCGCTCCGTCTTCCAACTCACTGACTGCCGAGCAAGAGTGGCTGACATTTTGTATGAGGACTCGTTCATATCCCCGCAACGGGTGGTCGCTGAGATAGACACCCATGACCTCTTTTTCCATGGCCAGGGTGTATGACCGGTCTAAGGCCTCCGCTTGGGGCAGGGTGGGATAATTCAGTTTTGTCTCTGCTCCGGCATCTCCAAACAAGGTCTCTTGTCCCGCGAGCCTCTCCTTAAGTGACAGATCGCCAAATGCGAGCGCCCCTTCAAAATTATCCAAGCACATCGCCCGGTTTTCATGAAGAGAATCGAGAGCCCCAGATTTGACCAGAGCCTCCATTGCCGTCTTGTTCAGTCCCACCGGTCTCAGCCGCTCGGCAAACTCGTAAAGATGGGAAAACGGCTTGGATTTCCGCTCTTCAATAAGTTTTCGCACCAAGTTTTCGCCCACCCCCTTGATCGCGGCAAGTCCAAATCGAATGGCACTTTTCGGGGGAGCATCCTTCGCGAGCACAGACACAGACTCAATGGAAAACTCGATGTCTGACCGGTTGACGTCTGGTGGCAATACAGCGATCCCTTGGCGTCGACACTCTTCGATGAAATTGGTGACTCTATCCTCTTTGTCGCGATAAACTGCCAGGAGGGCCGCCATGTACTCGACCGTATAGTTTGCCTTGAGGTATGCGGTCTGGTACGCCAAAATCGCATAACACACGGCATGGGCCTTGTTAAAGGCATATCCAGCAAAGGGAAGTAGCAACTCCCAGACTTTTTCGGCGGCGGCGGAGTCGACAGAATGGGCTTGGCAGCCATTGATAAACTCACTTTTCATTGAGTCCATAACGTCCTTGTCTTTCTTGCCCATGGCCTTGCGGAGGATGTCGGCCTTGCCTAGGCTGAATCCTGCAAGGGCTTGCACAACCTTCAAGACTTGGTCTTGATACACGATGACGCCAAAGGTCTCCTCCAGGATGGGTTTCATTCGGTCGTCGAGATATTCGATGACCTTACGACCAAACTTGTTGTCGATATAACGAGGAATGTGCTCCATCGGGCCAGGGCGATAGAGGGCTACCATGGCGGCTAGTTCACGCACGTTGACCGGCTTGAGTTCAATGATGTTTCGTTGCATCCCACCTGACTCAAGTTGGAAGACACCGACAGTTTCGCCTCTCGCCAACATGTCGTATGTCTTGGAGTCGTCGGGCGGGATGTCTTCGACTGTTTTTGGGCCCAAAGAGCGGCTTGAGTTTGCAATGTTCGCAAATGTCCGCGAAAGGACGGTTAAGTTACTGAGACCGAGAAAGTCCATCTTGAGGAGGCCCAGTTTTTCGAGGACACCCATCTCATAGCCTGTCACTGGCAGGCCATCGCTGGATCGGTAGAGCGGAACGCTTTCTGCGAGTGGGTCTTTCGAAATGACGACACCTGCAGCGTGGACGCCAGCATGCCGCGCTAAGCCTTCGATCATGCGTGCGCTGTCGACCAAGGTCTTCGTCCTAGGGTCGTTCCCAACTGTCGTCCGGAACTCGTGGACCTCCTCTAGAGCGCGAGTGATCGTCCATCCCGGTCCGTTGGGGATGAGCTTTGTGACTTTGTCCGTTTCCGATGGTGAGTACCCCATGACTCGACCGGCGTCTTTGATTGCGGCCTTGGGGCCGAGCGTTCCGAACGTCACGATCTGCGCCACGCGGTCGGCACCATAGCGATCGATGACCCACCTGATAACTTCGTCGCGCCGGGCATCCTCGAAATCCATGTCGATATCAGGCATCGACACCCGCTCCGGGTTTAAGAACCGTTCGAACGTCAGGTCAAAATCGACGGGGTTGACGTCTGTGATACCAAGTGTGAAGCTGACCAATGAGCCAGCAGCAGAGCCTCGAACCCCAAACTGGATCCCTTGCCCACGAGTAAAGTTGGCGAACTCTCTAACAAGCAAAAAGTAAGATTCAAACCCAGTGTTCTCGATGACGGACAGTTCATAG
>JAEURO010000014.1 GCA_016788345.1 Chthonomonadaceae bacterium | reverse complement strand
CGCGAACTGGGTCTAGTTTCAACGATAGCTCGAGCGGTTTACAGTTGTCTCCTAATGGTCAATATCTCCTTACCCCTTTGACTCTTGGATTTTCTTCCAATCTGTCGCCGATTATCAGATACCTTTCGAGCCAAGCTGTGTTTGTGGGAGGTAGCACCGGAGCTCCGCAAGATTACGCCCTTAGGATGTCGACGCAAACAGATGCGTGGCTTGATTTTCTAGAACCTATTGAAGGAACGGCTATAGGTCGCTTCAAGTGGGATGACAGTTTTCCGGTCTCAGTAGCAGGAACCTTTGACGGAAGACAATTTCTTGTAGAAGACAGCAGCGGCAGGGTAGCTTCCTTTCCTGCACCTGAGCATGCTCCTTTCTCATTCTCTGTGAGTTCAGCAACTATCAATGTGGGGCGACTTGCCAGTGGAGATGTTTCTGGGCTTGAGGCCAGAGACTCGGTGTTCTTCTCGGCCCTGCAGGGTCCAAGTTTTGTTGCACCTACCTCGAAGTTTGTCTTCACATTCGAAGGTGTATGCCCTGTAATGGACCCTCGTCTTTTGACTTTCACAGTTTCTCAGAAGCTTTCAGCTTCAAATGCGAATGTACGGCTCGAATTCTACAATTGGGTGACGAGTAGATTCGTACAAGCAGGATTCGGGCAAATCGAGGTGGCTGAACTAGACACATTCGCAACAATTGAGAACAACCACTCGTTTGTCAGTACTCTTGGCAAGGTAAGGGTCAGGATGTATGTCAATGGCACTTTTGCCGGATCCGTGTCAGACAGACTGAACTTTGCTCGATTCCGATGCCTTCCATAAGTAAACTCCCCATCTTGACGTTTGGGTTCTGAATCAGGCAGAGGACTGTTGGCGTTTGCCTGTAGACTCCTAGGTGACTGGATCGGAAAACACTGTCGTAAACAAGTTCCGATATCTTAGATTTCGAACATATAGTGTCTGTAACTCGACTCCTTGAAGGCGGAATCGCTAGTAAACGCAGGTCAGCTATACTGCGTTGAATACGTTCCCGGGTCTTGTACACACCGCCCGTCAAGTCACCCGAATTGTCTTCACCCGAAGTCCGTGAAAAGGCTGCACTATTTTGACTCCTCGGAGTTTTTCCGATCCACAGGCTGCCTTGATCTCCTCTTCGCAAGTGCATAGAGCCCAAATGGACACAGGCCGAAAACAAGCAGAGACGCAGGCTCCGGAACCAAGTTGACCGCATAGGCGGCGTCGGTGTCGACGGAGAACTGAGTGCTTCCCCAGTATCCACCCGGGCTGATCCCGACGCTGTTGCGAGGTTGGCCGCCACCGCGGTTCATCGGAGTCCGGTTGGACAACACGAATACTTGGCCATGGTACTCGGGAGTCACGGCGGCCATGCCGATCCAGACCCTTCCGGCCGGAATCGTCAGGTGAAGTCCCTCGATGTCAACCCTCCATCCGGGAGGGTGGCTTCCGATCAACGAATAGCTGAGACCGGTCGTCACAAACGTTGTCGCCAAGGTGTCCTGATCCAGTTGATTCGACGAGTTCACGGCGTCGGTGGGGGTCTGCCAGATACTGATCCTCCAGGCGGTGATGTACTGAAGTTCAACTGTCGACTCGAACGCGCCGCTCACGCGGTCGATGACCCCGCCACTTGACACGAAGTCGTCGATGACCGTGCCGCTCGCGTCCTTCAAGTTGCCCGAATAGACCTGGGCGATCCCAAAACCTCCCGTGGATCCAAGATCGTTGCCGATCGGGTCGATCTGGTTCAGCGCGTTGTACTGGGCCGACGAATGTACGGACGCCACAACTAGCAAGAGGCACCCGACTGCTCTTCCTCGCTTCATCAATAAACCGAACTGCACTCTCTACCTCCTGAACTTCAATTTCGCCAACAAAAGGCATCCACCCATAGATATTACGCAATATCGTCGGCCCCTGTGGCCAGTGAGACTGTTTCCACGCAGACTTGCCAGGAAGATCGAAAAATCATAGTGGGCTATACTGGCCCCATGCTGACCTTCTTGACCACCCTATTTGTGGCAGCAGCACCTGCCATTCAGACAAAGTTTGCTGTGATCGGTGACTACGGAAAAGACGGGGCCGCTGAGCTCAGCGTTTCCAACCTGGTCAAATCGTGGCACCCAGACTTTATCGTCACCCTGGGTGACAACAACTATGAGACCGGTAGTGCCAGCACCATCGACGCCAATATTGGAAAGTACTACCACGACTACATTTACAATTACACGGGCGCCTATGGGGCGGGGTCGGCCACTCTTCGTTTCATTCCGAGTGCAGGCAACCATGATTGGGGCAATGCCAGCAACAATCCCACTGGGCTCAATCCTTACCTGGCCTACTTCACATTGCCGGGCTTGGAGCGCTACTATACTTTTCGAGCCGGCCCGGTTGAATTCTTTGTGCTTGACAGTGACACGAACGAACCATCCGGCGTCACCACTACCTCCACTCAGGGAACATGGTGTCATGGAGCTATGTCTGCTTCACGTGCCGTTTGGAAGCTTCCTGTCTTTCATCACCCGCCATACAGTTCGGGGCAGCATGGTTCCAGTACGTACATGCGCTGGCCGTTCGAGCAATGGGGCGCATCAGCCGTACTCTCAGGGCACGACCATATTTATGAACGTTTAGGCGTAGGCCAGATCCCCTACTTTGTGAATGGCCTCGGCGGCAAGAGCCTCTATTCGTATGGCACGATCCTGCCCCAAAGCATCGTCCGTTACAACTCGGACTATGGTGCCATGCTCGTCACCTGCGATTACAAAGAAATGACCTTTAAGTTCATCAACCGTCAAAGTGTCGTGATCGACACATATAGAATTAAGGCAAAGCTCATTGGAACCCAGCCTCATCCCTAGGTTCCAAAAGAGAGCCTCTTCTACCAAGTGGATGGTTATGGGGTGGCCAGCAGTAAGTGTCGGGTCACGACGGGCAGCCTAATTGACTAGCCGCAGGACGTCCGACATGCTGCTTGCGCCCTGACAAGGATACCCGTGCCAGAAAAGTCAAGTGAATCGGCTCGGACAGATTCGCGTTAGATGTCTTGACAACCGGGGCTGACACGCGGTAAGGTCTTGATTGAACGATCAACTAGGACTATTCTGATGCTCACGGTCATACTCGCCACCACCCTTATTCAAGAAGCCCAACTCGGCACAATGAAAATTGACGTGGTCACAATCATCGAAACCGGACAGCCAGTACACGGATTTGAGGCGATCTCGACGGTACGCGACGGCTACCGGTACCTGTTCTCTGATGAAACGAACAAGCAAAAGTTCAAAGCTTCACGAAGATACGACATCCAGCTAGGTGGCGGTTGCGGAAAAATGGGGTCGCTCTCAGGAAAGGGATCGACAGACCGGTTCGGAACTTATAATGGGAGGGTCTACTTGTTCGCCAGCGACGGGTGCCGCAGTTCATTCATGGCAAATCCCGATGCTCGTATCGAGCGCGACGACCCTATTCCTTCCCGCAGTCGGAGAGAAGAGACCAATGGTCGAAGACTTTTTAACCAAGTGGTGAATTGGATGGGTGGTCGACAAGCCCTCGTCAAGATTTATGAATACCAGGAAGTCCTGGTGGGCACATATAAGGAGGGCGACAAGACCTTTCCGATGGAGCTTCGTAAGGTCTACACCTACCCCGACCGGCTGGCCCACTATGACAAGTACGACAAGGATCTCATTTCTACCGTTGCAAAGGGGAAAACGGGCTACTTTGAAATGCCAAGCGGTCGCAAGGAGCCGTTCTTCGGAGCCCAGGTCCGAGAGATGGAGCGCATTCGCGACCACAAGCTCGTTCCCGCGATGCTCAAAGCCATGGGCAAGGGCGCGGTCTTCGCCGACCGGGGCGATGGTGTCCTCGACGTTTTTCAGGGAGGAACAGGAGTGCGGCTCTGGACGAGTCAACCAACTGGTGAAGTCAAAGCCATCGAGTCAAGGAGCCGTGGCCCAAGGGGCGACTACGGTGCATTGAAACTCTCTTTTACGAAATTCCGGGCGGTCAAAGGCGTCAAGGTCCCTGTGAGTTGGGAGGCGTCGTTCAACGGTGAGCCCGCCCCGAGTCTTTCGACTGAGGATCTAGGCGTTTCGATTGAGCACGTGGGAATCCCACGAGGATGACAGCCACCCGCGAAAGACTGGTCGAAACAGCCCGTGACCTGTTTCTGGTCCAAGGTTACAACGCAACAGGCGTCGCCCAGATCCTCAAGGCTTCCGGCGCGAACAGCGGCAGCCTCTACCACTACTTCCCAACAAAAGAAGACCTCCTTCTTGCTGTGCTTGAGTGGTACCGGGACAACATCTACGACGGGCTTCTCAAGCCCGTCTACGAGCGAATCGACGACCCCATCGAACGGATCTTCGGGATTCTCGACGGTTACCGCCAACTTGTGACAATGCTGGAGTTCGAGTACGGCTGCCCAATCGGAAACCTCGCCCTCGAGCTCAGCAACTCGCACCCGACCGCGCGGAGTCTGATCAGAGAGAACTTTGAAAACTGGGTCGATGCCGTTGGAGAGTGCATCGAAGCCGCCAGTGACAGATTGCCCGAAGCAACAGATCCAAGGGCGCTCGCTTTATTCACCCTGACCGTCATGGAAGGCGCTGTGATGCTTGCCAAGACGTATCGCTCCTTGGAGCCCTTCGACGCCGCCGTCTCGCAAATCCGTGAGCACTATGACCGCCTCCTCGCCGCCGGCTCTGACTGGTCGGCTCCCAAAACACCATGACAACATTGATTCCGATACTGCTGATATTGCCCGCACGGGCACCTGAGCCACTGGTCACCGAGCGACTCATCGAAGCCTCAGTCGCTGAGGTCTGGCGAGCCTGGACCACGACCGAGGGCATCAAGAGCTGGATGGTCGCCGAGGGCGACATCGATCTCAAGGTCGGTGGCCTGATGCGTACGGGCTATCAGGCAGGTACCGACCTTGCTGGGCCCAATGCCATCCACAACACCATCATCGCCTACGACCCCGAGCGGATGCTTGCCATCCGCGTGAGCCGGGCCCCTGAGAAGTTTCCGTTCAAAAAGGCGATCTCCGAGGTCTGGACGGTGATCTACCTCTCTCCCGTCTCGCCAAAGCAGACCCAAGTGACAGTGCGCATGCTCGGATACCAGGATGACGAGGAGCACACCAAGATGCGCGAGTTCTTTGCCTATGGAAACAAGGTGACACTTGACGCATTGGAGAAGCGGTTTGCAAAGTAGCAGTTGCTTCCCACCAAGCCGAGTGCCGAGTGCACCATGGACATTCTCAAGACCGCTCGAATACTGCGCTCCCGTCTCAAATTCTCAATCTAACATCACCTAAACAAAACTACACCATGAAAGTCACGAACACCCCAGACAACCCCGTCACCGACGCCGCCTGCAAATCCGCCACAGGCAAGACTCTCCAAGAATGGTTCAAGGAGCTTGACGCTTACGACGGCCTCAAAAAGGGCCGCCGAGACTCGACCAATTACATGTACGACAAGATCGGAACCAAGGACGCCTGGTGGCCGACGACGATCTACGTCGAGTACGAGGCGCACCACGGAGTCAAGAAGAAAGACGGTTTTGGTGAGGGCTATTCGATCTGTTGCACCAAAGGCATCAGCGCTCCGGTCGACAAGGTCTATGCGACGTGGACTGACGCGGGCAAGTTCAAGGAGATGTTCGGCGACAATGGCCGGCAGGACGTCAAGGAAGGCGGCGAAATCGCTTGCGAGGCTGGGTGCAAAGCAACCTTCACGCGTGTCCGGCCGGACAAGGACTTGCGCTTTACGTGGGAGCACCCGGGTTGCACAATGCCCATGCAAGTAGACGTCATGTTCCAGGACAACAAAGGCAAGTGTCTGATGAACGTCATGACCTCACGCATCCAGACTCGCGACGAGGCGGATGGACTGAGAAACGCCTGGAGCGAAGCCCTGACACGGTTAAAATCACTTTCGGAAGCTTAGAGATGGACGCGAAAGCGACCCAGAATTCGGGGTAACGTCCAGACCTGACTCCCACTCTGTTCCTCTTTGATCTCGACGGGACGATACACCGTGGTCGTCAGGCATTGCCCCACGCAGGCATGGTCGTGACGGAGTTGTTGCGCGCTGGCAAGTCTGTGCGTTACTTCACAAACAACTCGGCTGCACGGCCAATCCAGGTCTCTGCGTTTCTCAACCACTTGGGAGTCCCTTGCAAACAAGATTGGGTGTTTACAACCGGTGTGCTTGCGGCCGACCAGTGTAGCGAACGAGGCTACGAAAGGGTCCTCCTCGTGGGCGAAGAAGCCTTTGCACAGACCTTGCGAGATAAGGGAATTGAGCCGACAAACGAGCGTCCCGATGCCGTGGTTGTCGGTATTTGCCGAACAATTTCTTACGAGCTGTTGGATCGAGCTTCCGCTGCCATACGTGACGGTCTCCCATTCCTTGCCACAAACCGGGATGCAACGTATCCACTAGAATCTGGGAGATTACAGCCTGGTGCAGGGGCTATCGTGGCCGCCATTGAGGTGGCGAGCGGAATGGAGCCCGAAGTCTTGGGTAAGCCGAACCCTGCCCTGGCAAGGCTCGCAATTGAATCAGCCGGAACCGAAGCTGATCAAACCGTCGTCGTAGGCGATAGGCTAGACACTGACATCGCTTGTGGTCAGGCGGCTGGTTGTCAAACCTATCTGGTTCTAACCGGAGTGGAGACGCAGTTGGATGCGGGCCAGGCTGGCGGTCCTGACCTTCGCGGATTGCTATCACTCCAATAGCTTACTTTTGAGCTTTTTCCTGCTGTCGAGATAGAAAGGTTCCCGCGGCAAATTTGATTTGGCTGTCCATGCCTGAAGTGTCTTGGGCTGAGGCATTACAAAAGAGCTGCTGCTTGTCCGGTGCGACTTGCCAGCTCGTCAACTTGGTCAGCTCGGTCAAGATCCAATCGTACTTGAGTTCTCTCGCAACCCCAGCCTGAGTGCCTGATTCTGCGCCCTTTTTAAGCTCTTCCCTCGCTTGATCCATAGATTTCCCTTCTACGGACTTGTAATCGACAGTGACTGTGTCTCCGGAAACTGTCCACGACCCCTCAACCGAAAACTTCCTGACTTTGCCTCTCACAGTCAGCTTGCCATCGGCTGCAAAAGTGAAGAGTTCGTCGCCTTCGATAGGTTCAAGCCCGGACAGCCCGAGTTGTTGGGCCTGATCCTTGTCGATTCCAGTCGAGGTTTGCCACGTGCCGACCACGAACTTCGCCAAATCCGGGGTTTCCGGGCTGCCGATCATAGGCGCACGCGCTCCCACTGGCTCCCACTCTTTTACTACAGAAGGTGGTCCAGGGAGCGCGGAGCATCCCAATAGGATCCCAAACACACAGACGGCCTTTAGAAACTGAAACGAAGTCATTTCACTTCATCTCTGATCGCCTGTTCAAACTACGGCTTTGTGTGAAGTGTATCATGTCGGTGTGTCCGAGTCCATTAAACCCTATGGAATCAATCAACTTCGAGACACTTTTGTCGTTGCAGAGACAACGAGACGGTCGATGAGGTCGAACCGAAGCCAGGACACACAACCAGAATTGACTTTGCGTAAAGCACTTTGGATGGCGGGCCTAAGGGGTTATCGCAAGAATGTACGGCGGTATAAGGGCTCGCCTGATATTGTCTTCGGCCGAGCCCGGATCGCAATCTTTGTCCACGGTTGCTTTTGGCATGGACATAGATGTAAGAACGCCCGAGTTCCGACTCAAAATGCAGCATTTTGGAAGGCTAAGTTTGAACGAAACGCCGAGAGACACTTGGCTGCTGTAGAGGATCTCACAAGTAAGGGTTTCTGTGTCCTGACTGTCTGGGAGTGCGAAATCAAGGCAGACCTAGAAGCTATAGTCGGGAGGATTGCGCATCAGTTAGGGGGCGTCCTGTGATCGAATCTGACTGGTGGAGCGAGGTTCGTTCTGTTTCATATGACCTCGCTCCCAAAGTCCAGCTCGTGGGAGCCGGACGATCCAAAGCTGACCACGCAGAAACTTTCATATCTCTTTGGGAGTTCCTTCATCGTCACCTATTACGACTGGGATTGATTGCCTCAATACAAAAGACAGGTTGGCTTAAGCTCAATGGGCGGAGCGATTACCTCCAGGCTTTTTGGGAGACATGGAAAGACTCAGAGGGCCCCTACCGGTTTGACCAACGGCTTGGCATCCTCTTCTTTAGCGCTCTGAACCAACACTCTCCCCGCGCAAGGGATTTGGTCAAAGTCCATGTGGGCGAAGTGCCGTACTTAGGTACGGGCCTGTTCCAAAGGGAGAAGTTAGAGGACGAGTTCGTAGAAAGCGAAGGATTTGCCATAGCGCCTAAGGAAGCGCATGATTGGTTCTTTCAGGGTGGCGGATTCGACTTGGCATCTTGCTGCGACCTTTCGTCGGTCCCATCAGAACTTGCGGAAAGGTGCATCCGTGAGGTTGACGGGTACTTAAAAAGCGATTCCATGCCGGCCTCTCTGAAGCCAAACGACCGGCTGAAGGAAATTCATGTCCATGACCCAGAATGTTCCGGCGGCCGCTACTTGACGGCCATGTTCAACCAGTTGGTCAGCGCCAGTCTAGAAAATACAAATGAGAAGGCCTCGACGGGCCTGGTGACTTCGATCTTGCTGACAAACCTCTCTGGTCTTGAATCAGACTTGGTGTCTCTTCAAGAAGCTCGGTTTCGCTTGGCCATGGCCACTTTTTCTACAATTTCCTGGAACGGGCCCTCTTCGCTTCCCGACATTCGGGATGTCCTCAAGAACGGGCGCCCTATGTCCGGAGTAGGGCATCGACGGCAACTCGAAGAAGGGCCAAAAGTTGAACTCAAAGCGGCCTTCGAGTGGAACGTAAAGAAAAAAGAGAAAAGCTCAGACCTGAGGCATGGAACCCTAAAAACTGTGGCAGCCTTTCTTAACAGCCAGGGCGGTACGATTTACCTCGGAATCGATGATAGTGGAGAAATCTCCGGATTGGATGAAGAGCTAGCTCAGCTTCGTGACGACCACCCTGAAGACATGTTCGAAAACCGGCTGCGAGAATTCATGAAGAATCATCTAGATCCGTTACCCCTTAACGCCGTTCGAATCGATTTTCCTAACATTCGTGGAAAGACCGTCTGCCAAATTGATGTGGACGCAAGGCCTGGTGTGACTTATCTCCTTCGTAAGGGTCACGACGGCCGTCCAATAGAAGAAGTCTATGTCCGAGACGGCAACCGGACACTCAACTTGACTGGGCGCATGCGAGACCAGTTTGTTCTCGGGAGGAGTTTCTAAAGTATGTATGGCCTCCTAAAGCCACTACTCTTTAGCCTGAACCCAGAAACGGCACATAATCTTGCGCTGTTCGCCATAAGGAATGGCTTGGTGTCCGTCTCAGTCCCTGACAAGCCAGTTACAAAGTTCGGAGTAAAGTTTCCAAATCCGATAGGCCTGGCAGCAGGGTTTGACAAGAACGGAGTGGCACTTGAGCATTGGCACAAGCTAGGTTTTGGCTTTGTCGAAATTGGCACCGTGACCCAGCACCCACAACCAGGCAACGCAAAGCCTCGACTCTTTCGCCTCCGACGCGACATGGCCCTCATCAATCGTATGGGCTTTAACAATAGGGGGGCGGACGCGATCGCACGTACACTTGACATTTCTGATCCTGCTATTCCTGTCGGAATCAACATTGGGAAGTCCAAAATTACCGCTTTGCGTGACGCCCACATTGACTATGCCTACTCGTTTAAACTTTTACGACAGTTCGCCAGTTATACAGTCGTCAATGTGTCATCTCCTAATACTCCGGGGTTAAGGTCGCTACAGAGTTTCGACATGTTGCTCGTCATCCTTGACACTTTGAAATCAATGGATTCCAATCACCCTTTGTTTGTCAAGGTCTCACCCGACTTAGATCAAGCTCAATTGGAGGACATAGTCGAGTTAATAGTTACCTACGACCTTATGGGATTGGTAGCGAATAATACAACCGTCAGCCGTAGTGGCCTTGCAGTGGATCCTCACATTGATGGTGGCCTCTCCGGCTCTCCATTAACGCACAGGTCTCAGCAAGTAGCCGACACAGCCAGGAAGCTTTTGCCAGACGACAAGTTTCTAATTGCTACTGGTGGAGTCATGTCAGCCAATGACGTCAAAGCTCGACTAGATTGTGGGGCTGATTTGGTGCAAGTTTATACGGGCTGGGTCTACAACGGGCCGCAGTTTGTTAAGGATATCTGCGAAGCCATTTGATCATCTCTCTCCTGGAAGAACAATGCCTCGCATGATGACGCGCTGAAAGGCAAGGAAAACTAGCACGGTTGGAATAGCTGCAAGAGTCACAGCTGCCATGACAACCGCTTTTGGAGACGTGATTTGGAGCTGATAAATGAAGACCATCAGCGTCCACATCTTAGAGTCTTGGCAAACAAGAAACGCATAGACAAAGGCGCCGTAGGAGGCCATAAAACTCAGTAAGGCGATGTAGCCCAAAACAGGTTTGCTAAGCGGCAGTGCCAATTTAAGCATCATAAGCCACTCCGGAGCTCCGTCGACTTGACCTGAATCGAAAACCTCCTGGGGAAGTGAGTCAAAAAATCCTTTAAGCAAATAAATCGTATAGCCGCTGGCCGCCGTCGGTAGGACTAGTGCGGCAAACGTATTGAGTAAATTGAGCTTTTTGAGAAGCAAAAAGGATGGAATCATTGCGATTTCCGCTGGAAACGCAATAGTAGCTAAGAGAAAAAGCAAAACACTTGCTGTTGCTTTCATGGGAAAGCGGCTTAGGGCGTAAGCCGCTAAGGGGTTGACAATGACTTGTGCTAGGACGGCAAGGCAACAAAACAGGACCGTATTGATGAGTGACCTTCCATGCAACAGGATGTAATCGAGGACATAGAGGTAGTTTCTCACGGCAAATTCGCGTGTGACGGCGCCTCGGTTGAGTGTCAGGTACTGGCGTTCTGCAGCCAAAATGGGCATTGATGAGCCAGTCTTGCCTATGTGCGTCCGCCAACGATCCTCGATTGAGTCCCAGTTGTAGGCTGGGCCGTAACGGTTCCAAAATTGTGCCCAGTCGCTTGACCCTGACAGCATGTTCGGTGACGTTTCTCCCATTGGGACTTCCCCAAAGGATTTTGCGCCAGCTGCAGTCGAAACTGGTACGTCCGAAAAGCGGTTTTTGTACTTACTTCTGAGCCACTCTTGAAACATCCATTGCGTACGCACTGGTATCCGAAATTCGGCAGGAAGCGTACGTCTAAACTCTGCCCAATCTGCCCATTTTATCGTTTTGGGTGGTTTCCATGTCGGTTGCTCCCAGGCTTCAATTGCAATTGGAACTTGTTGGAACGATTGGTTTAGATCTACGTGGGCTACGTTCAGTTTGTCGATAGATCGATATTTGATCCTCAAGAATTGCTGCCACCGTACCGCCAAACGGGATGTCACACCTTGAGGTGGAACGCGAAAGCCTGCCTTCCACATACGGTCTGGCAGGGACATAAGAAAATCATTGTAACTAGTGATTTGTGTTGGTTCTGAGTTTGCTCCTGTGTTATAAGACTCTAAAACATTAATGTCTCCGGCATACTTGTCATCGCGATACTTTTTGAGTAGCTCTTCCGAATCGCTCCAGTAGGCCGGAACCAGCTT
This sequence comes from Chthonomonadaceae bacterium, assembly GCA_016788345.1. Lineage (GTDB taxonomy): Bacteria > Armatimonadota > Fimbriimonadia > Fimbriimonadales > Fimbriimonadaceae > JAEURO01. The sequence goes on along the minus strand of JAEURO010000014.1, from coordinate 11,984 downwards.
GTTGTCATTTTGGTCTGTTGGTCCTTTAAAGCCAGTGCTGGCCATGAACAAGAATGGGTAGACAGTGGTCAGTGCTCCTATGCACAACACAACATAAAGGACTGTTGTGGCCAGTCGGGCCCTTGGTCGCTTTCTGCCGACTCTGCCGATCAGAGACATCTTGACCCATTGTGGCTCAAAAAATAAGTTTGGAGCGGGAAAAGAGATTCGAACTCTCGACCCTCTCGTTGGCAACGAGATGCTCTACCACTGAGCTATTCCCGCTCGCACTGGCTTCAATATTATAGACCGATACCTTTGGAAAAACAAGGTCCAGCAGGCCCGAACCAGTGGGAAAGTGGGGCCCATACTAGTGTCGTGAACCTTCAGTCTGACTTTCTCCACCGACTGGAGTCGATTGTTTCTTCTGCAGGAGAACTGGCCCAGTCCTGTCGAACTGGGCTGCAGATGGACTTAAAACCCGATGGCTCGATCGTCACCAACGCCGATCGAGAAGTTGAGAAGTACTTGTTCGATGGGCTGTCAAGATTGGCCCCAAAGGCCACGTTTTGGGGTGAGGAATCCGGGTTTGCACCGCCAGGGCCCGATGGGGCTTGGCTCATAGATCCCATAGATGGGACATCGAATTTCTATTTTGGTTTGCCTCTCTGGGGGGTGACGGTCGGATTTATTCAGTTAGGGCGGGTGATCGCAGGGTCAGTGGCTCTGCCTGATTTGGGCTGGTCGTTTCGGGCAATGGAAGGGCAAGGCGCCGAGCTTAACGGTGAACCGATGATCTCAGCCAAGCCTGGCCCAATTTTGCCCTTTGAACTTGTGGGCCAAGCCGATGATGGGGCCAAGGCATTCGACACGATACCTGGTAAGAGAAGACATTTTGGCGCATTTGTCGTGGAAGCGATGTTTGTCGCAAAGGGTGGGATCAGGGGTTTGCTCAGCACCAAGGCCCGGTTGTACGACGTCGCCGGCAGTCTGGTAGTTCTCCGTGAGCTAGGCTACCGGGTCGTCACCGCAGACATGGCTCCGTTCGACGAATCTCATTGGCACATTGACTCTCCTTGCGGCCCGTTTGCAGTTTTGCCGCCAGAACCTTAGAAGTGCTGTGGCACTGGACGGCCCCTACGGGGCACAATGAAGTGTGTCACGTAGACCGAGCCGCCAGGAATCTGAACCGTGCCTAACTGCGCCAGTCCTGCCGACGCGCAACACAGTTCACTTTCCCGGAGTCATCCAGACGCTGCTGATTGGCCGCGACATGTCCGTCAAGGCGCTGCAGGAGGCGCTCAAGTTCGACAGGGAAGCCCTCGTCATTGGGCAAAGGGACGAGACCATCGACAATCCCCGCGCCGCTGAGCTCTATTCGTTGGGTACCTTGAGTGAGGTTTTGCATGTGCTACCGCTCCCAGACGGCACCATGCGGGTGGTCTTGCGAGGACTCTCTCGCGCAAAAATCCAAGACCTAACCTACAAAAAAGGCTATTTCACAGCAAAATATGACCTCATTTTTAACCAAGAGGTTGAGTCTCTTGAAATGGAAGCCCTGGCCCGCGAAGCTGTCGAAAGCTTTAAACATGCTGCTGCGGTCGGAATGACCGCCCCCCCCGAGGTGGCCGAAGGGTTTGTCGGATCAGAGGAGCCAGGTTACGTTGCTGATCTACTCTCGCACCACTTGCCAATTTCAGCGGCGATTAAGCAGTCACTGCTAGAGGAAGCGAGCACCGCTGCACGACTCGAAATGCTGATCGGTGTTTTGTCCCGGGAACGGCAGATCCTGGAACTCCAATCCAGCTTGCGCGCCAAAGTTGAAAAGGAGGTCGGGCAAAGTCAGCGCGAATTCTTTTTGAGGGAACAGCTCAAGGCGATCCAGGCGGAACTAGGCATCGAGGAGCCAGTCAGCGACGAAGCCGCCGAGTTCCTCACAAAATTTAAGGCTTGTGGAATGCCTGTGGAGGCAGAAGAGCGTGCGCTTGCTGAGCTCAAGAGGTTGGAAAGATCGCCAAGCAATTCTCCCGAGGGCATGGTCATCAGAACGTATCTCGATTGGCTTGTCTCGTTACCGTGGTCCGTCCAAAATCCAGGAAAGGTCGACATTCACAAAGCAGCCAGAATTCTAGACCGCGACCACTATGGCTTGGCAAAAGTGAAGGAGAGGATCCTGGACTTTTTGGCCGTTAGTCAGTTGGCCCCTCTGCTCAGCGGGCCTATATTGTGCTTCGTTGGACCTCCAGGTGTAGGCAAAACGTCAATTGGCCGGTCGATCGCCGAATCTATGGGCAGAGCGTTTCACCGTGTTTCGCTGGGTGGGGTCCGTGACGAGGCAGAGATACGCGGCCATAGGCGGACATACATCGGGTCGATGCCTGGGCGGCTGATCCAGGGCATTCGATCTTGCGGTTCGCAGAATCCTGTCTTTATTCTCGACGAGATCGACAAGATGGGGCTCGACTATCGCGGCGACCCGGCCTCGGCTCTGCTCGAAGCTCTCGACCCAGAGCAAAACAAGGCGTATAGCGATCACTATATCGAGATCCCCTACAACCTGTCTGCTGTCACGTTCATAGCCACGGCCAATGTCATTGACAATGTTCCGCAAGCCCTGAGAGACCGGCTCGAGGTCATCCAGTTTCCTAGCTATACAGAAGACGAAAAGCTGTTCATCATGTCGAAGTACATCGTTCCCAAAAAAATGCAAGAGCATGGTTTGAAAAAGAGCCAGATTGTTCTTCCAAAATCGACTTTGACAACTGTCGTCCAGAACTACACACGCGAAGCTGGAGTCCGTAATGCCGAGCGAGAGATTGCGACACTCTGCAGAAAAGTCGCACGCCGGGTCGTCGAAGGTGACAGTGTTCCTATAAAAATCGACACTGGGGAAGTGGCCAAAATGCTCGGTAAGCCCAGATTCCGGTTTGGAGTCAAGGAGAAAAAGAACGAAATAGGAGCAGCCACTGGCCTTGTTGTCAGTGAGTTTGGAGGGGACATCGTCATGATCGAAGTCTCATTGACTCCACCATTTGGTGAACAACCCCAAGTCCGCCTGACCGGATCGCTCGGAGACGTCATGAAGGAGTCGGCTTTGGCCGCGGTGACCTATCTAAGGGCGAACCGGGCCGCCTTTGGCCAAGAAGAGTTTCGTTATGACCTTCATGTGCATGTCCCCGAAGGTGGCGTGCCAAAAGACGGGCCCTCAGCAGGCGTCACAATACTCACTGCACTTGTTTCAGCCTATTCAGGAAGACCAGTTCGCAATGACGTGGCGATGACTGGAGAGATCACGCTTCGAGGAAAAGTGCTCGCTGTCGGCGGAGTCCGAGAAAAAGTCTTGGCGGCCCATCGCGCTGGCTTCAAACATATCATCTTGCCGCATGACAACAGACGAGACATAGAGGACCTGCCACTGGCAATCTCGAGGGATGTTACGTTTCACACAGTGTCGACAGCGGACGAAGTGCTGGCAGTCGCGTTAGTCGACTAGGTTGCTCGCTGAAGACCCGATCTTGAGCATCCTATCTAAGGCGACCTGGGCCCAGCGGGCCGTTTCTGGAGGCACCACGACTTGGTTGACCAACTCGCCAGCGACAAGGCTCTCCAAGACCCAGCAAAGGAAAGTCGGATGGATCCGGTACATCGTGCTGCAAGGACAAATCTGGGGATCTAAGCAAAAGACGGTTTTGTCAGGGTTCTCTTTGGCTATGCGCTGGACAAGGTTGATCTCTGTTCCAACAGCCCAAGTCGTACCTGGCGGAGCGTCCTCGATTGTATGAAGGATATATTCGGTCGAACCGTATAGGTCCGCGGCTTCGACAACCTGAAGAGTGCATTCCGGATGGACGATGACTTGGACTTCTGGATGTTGTTGTCGTGCAATTTCGATTTGGTCGACGGTGAACCGCTTGTGCACTGAACAATGGCCCTTCCACAAAATGAACTTCGATTTAAGCAACTTTTCGGGACTGTTTCCACCAAAAGGTTGAAAAGGGTCCCAGACGCACATGTCCCTGTCTGGGTCAAAACCCATGGCGACCGCGGTGTTCCGGCCCAGGTGTTGGTCAGGAAAAAAGAGCACTTTTGTTCCGGAAAGTTCTCTCTCCTGTTCACGAGGGAGTGGCTCTTGGATTTGGGATTGGGAAAGTGCCCAGTTGAGCGCAGCAGGCGCATTGGTGCTCGTGCAAACCGTTCCCCCACGTTCACCGACAAATGCCTTAAGGTTTGCGGCCGAATTGATATAGGTGACTGGGACAACTTTTGGAACCCTCTCGCTTGTGCCACGTGACCCCACTTCCTGCGAGTGAGTGGAGGCGCCTTCCAGTACTTCTCGCAACTGCGCCCAACACCTTTTCACTTGAAAAATGTTCGCCATGTCCGCCATCGAGCAACCAGCTGCAAGGTTGGGGAGAATGACCTTCTGGTCTCCGGGTTTCAGGATGTCTGCGCTCTCGGCCATAAAGTGGACGCCACAAAACACGATGAACTCGGCGTATGGGTTGTCTCGTGCGTGTAAGCAGAGCTTGTAGCTGTCTCCCCGAAAGTCGGCGTGCTGAATGATCTCGTCGCGCTGATAGTGGTGACCAAGGATGACGAGCCGCTTGCCGAGCCTCGCCTTCGCGGCGCGAATGCGTTCAGCTAGTTCCCCTGACTCGATCTGTGCCAGGTCTTGGGGCAATGGGGCTTGTTGAGCGGTTGTCACGGCAGTAGGGGTCAGACCATCCGGATTTTCGTGTTAGCGTGTATCTTTGCGACTGCGGAGCAGATAGCTTCAGGGCTGAGCCCAGCTTCCGGCCGGATTAGCGGCTGTGCGCCGTGCTCGACAAAGGCGTCGGGCAATGAAACAATCTCGACAGGAACGTGGTCAAGTCCCATTCCGGCTAGGGCGTCTCGGACTTGCTGGCCAAAACCGCCTGACCGGACGTTTTCCTCGACTGTGACTACAGCGCCACACTCGGTCGCGACCGAAGCTATGGTCTCAATGTCCAAGGGCTTGATGAACCGTGCGTTCACGACTGTCGCGACGACTCCTTGCGCCAATAGCGCCTCTGCTGCCCGCCATGCGTCAACCACCATCGACCCGATAGCGACAATCGCGACCTTTGTCGAAGGATTGAGCCGCGATCGCACGGGGACGCCGCTAGCGGCATCTGGATCTTTTGATGAGCCCTTGTCGGACCCGGCCCCAACACATGGTGATCCAAGAATCTCTGCCTTCCCAAGTTGGATCGAAGTCCTAGATTCAGGCAATACGTCCTCAGAAGCACCTCTGGGATACCGAAGCGTGATCGGGCCCGAATCGAACCCGGCCATGAACTTGATCATCTCACGTAGCTCAGTCGCGTCGCGTGAAGCCATTTGAACGATGTTTGGGATGCACGAAAGGTAAGAAATATCGAACGCACCATGGTGGGTCGGGCCATCGTCGCCGACCAAACCAGCTCGATCCATGACAAACCGAACAGGCAAGTTTTGGATCGCGACGTCGTGGAGCACCTGGTCGAAGGCACGTTGCAGGAACGTCGAATAGACGACGCAAAACGGTCGGACTCCGCCAGCCGCCAGACCTGCAGCAAATGTGACGGCATGCTGCTCGGCGATGCCAACGTCGTAATACCGGTCCGGCAACTCTTTGCTGAAGCCTGTGAGGCCGGTCCCGTCAGGCATTGCAGCCGTGATCGCCACAATCCTAGGATCCTCTTGGGCCACCTCGATCATAGCGTCACCGAAGACCTGGGTGAACATCGGCGCGCCGCCTTTCTTGGGGATTTCCTGGGCTTCGACATCAAATGCTCCGACCCCGTGCCACTTTCGGCTGTCGTCTTCCGCCACTTCATAGCCTTTGCCCTTGATGGTCAACGCGTGGACAAACACGGGATAGTCTAATTCACGGACTTTTCGAAAGACGTCGAGCATCGTCGGGAGGTCGTGGCCATCGATCGGACCGATGTACTCGAATCCCATCTCCTCAAACAGGGTGCCTGTATCCTCCGGCGCTAGATAATGCGTGATGCCATGGCGCAGCCCGGCGGCGATCCGGTGTGCAGGCCCCGGAATTTTCTCAATGACAGATTTTGCCCTGCGGGCCAGGTCTTGAAAGTCGGGGCGCGACCTCAGCCTGGCTAAATAGTTGTGCAGTGCACCGACGTTTGGCGCGATCGACATCCTGTTATCATTGAGCACGACGCAAATGTCTGTGCCCATTTCGCCGGCATGGTTGAGGGCCTCCCAGCTCATTCCGCTGGCTATCGAAGCGTCTCCAGCCACTGCGACGACCTTTTCTTTCGTGCCTATCTGGTCGCGTGCCGCTGCAAAACCGAGTGCAGCGGAAATGGCAGTCCCTGCGTGACCAGCCCCAAAGAAGTCAAGTTCGTGCTCCTTACGAGACAGGAACCCACTGATTCCCTTGTGTTTACGGAGTGTGTGAAACCGTGGCAGTCGACCGGTCAAGAGTTTATGTGGATAGGCCTGGTGCCCCGTGTCCCATACGACCTTGTCCGGCGGCACGGAATACGACGCGTACATCGCTACCGTGAGTTCGACGGTGCCGAGGTTGGAGCTGAAATGCCCCCCTGTCCGGCTCACATTGTCTAAAATCGCCTGGCGGACCTCTCGGGCCAGTTGGGCCAATTGTTGTCGATCCAACTTGTGCAGGTCGGTCGGACTGACGATCTGGCTCAGTATTCCGTAATCTTCAGTCATGGCTCAGTTTACTTAACCTGCCCGCTTGGCCGAATATCTCGCAGTCGGGTACGAAGTCCCGACCAGGTTTAGTCGTCCCACCTCTCAGCTAGGACGTTTCCCAGAGCTTCGAGAAACGCTTCGTCCTGGGGGCCAAACCTCGCTTTCTGGTGGCTGTCGATATCGATCTGACCTAGGATCGAGCCGCTTGAACTTCGAATGAGGACCACGATTTCTGACCGCGTGTCCACTGAACAGGACAAATAATTGCTAAGTACTGAGACATCCTCGACGACCTGGTTTTGTCTTTCGGCGACAGCTGCCCCACAGACGCCTCGCCCGATCGGAATCCGGTCATGGTCGGTTGGGGCCCCAACATAAGCGTCAAGGACGAGCGTGTCCGACTCCAATCTATAGACTCCGCTCCAGTCATAACCGTCTAGTCCTGCGAGCAAATTCATGGAAACAGCTCTGAGGGAGCGACCGATTTCTGGAGCCGATCGGACGCGGTCGAGGATGTCCCTCTTCTCAGGGTCTAGAGTCACAGCCGATGACTAGTTGCCCTTGGCTCCAAAGTTCGCAGGGCCGCCAGCCCCGCCTTCTGAGCCGCTATTGTTTGAGCCGCCTGGAAGGCTGTTCGCAAAATTCACCGCCCCTTCCTGAGGCTTTGCAGGCGAAGTCACAACTGGTGCAGGCGGCTGCAAAGCCTGAACCTGCCTCTTGGTAAAAAAGAATCCCAGCCCGACACCGAGGCAAATCACGGCGGCTACGATCATGACGATGAGGTCGTTTTGGTTCTTCAAATTACGGCTCCGGTCTTAGTGACGTATTTTAACCCACTTTTGGTCACAGTCTCAATGCCGAAAGTGCCTGACGCCTGTCAAAACCATTGTCAGACCCAGTTCTTCGGCTCTTGCGGCGACCTCTTGGTCCTTTTTGCTGCCCCCCGGCTGGATGACAGCTATGACCCCTGCCTCCGCGGCAACTTCAATATTATCGGTAAACGGAAAGAAAGCATCACTGGCCAACACGGCACCTGTAGCGTCCTCGCCAGCCTGATCAACAGCCAAGCGGACACTCTGAACCCTGTTCATTTGTCCGGCACCGACTCCGGTCATCCGTCCGCCCTTGACCAAAACTATCCCGTTCGACTTCACGTGTTTGACAATAGTCCAGGCTAGCTTTAGGTCTTCCCATTCTTCTTCGGACGGCTGTCTGGACGTGACAATCTTCCAATCTTGGTCCAGCGGTTCCTCATCGGACAATTGAACCAGAGCTCCGCCCCGGATTGAGCGGACAGACAGTACCGGCTCATTGGTCGATATTGGGCACTCTAACAGCCTGGCGTCTTGTCCCCATCCCCCGCGGCTCCTGACTGCTTCGACCGCATCTTCCGTCCACGAAGTGGCGAGAACAACCTCCAGAAAGTTCCCTTTTTCCGTAAACGCTACGACGTCTTCGTCTGATAGAGGGCCATTGAATGCAGCGATCCCGCCGAAAGCTGACACTGGATCCGTGGACTTGGCTAGTCGATAAGCCTCATTGAATGTTGAAGCCGTCGCGACCCCACACGGGTTTCCGTGCTTGATGATTGTGCAAGCCTTTGCGGGAAGGTCGCAAACAAGCTCCCAGGCCGCGTCCGCGTCCAAAAGATTGTTGAAACTTAGCTCTTTGCCGCACAGCTGCCGCGCCTTGGAGACTCCCTCCTGGCACAGAGGGTCGAGGAAGAGAGCGGCCGCCTGGTGAGGGTTCTCTCCATATCGGAGCCTAATTTCTCGACGTAGGCCAACAGTCAGTTTTTCGGTCCAATCCTCAGATGCCAGGTCAGTCAAGTACCGGGATATGAGCGAGTCATAGAACGCTGTATGGCGGAATGCCTTGGCCGCGAGAGATTGCCGAAGTCCGCTGCTCTCTCCATCTGCGACTGCTTGAAGGATCATTTCGTAATCATTCGGATCGACGACGATGAGCACATTGACGTGGTTCTTTGCTGCAGCCCGGATCATAGCTGGCCCGCCGATGTCGATAGACTCGACAGCTTCCTCGAATGTGTGAGGAGACAGTACGGTGTCTTCAAAGTCATACAGGTTGACGCATACAATGTCAAAGGGGGCAATCCCTGCGCTCTCGACCTGAGATTTGTGGTCAGAAAGTCGTCGATCGGCCAGAATGGCTCCATGGATCTTGGGATGAAGGGTCTTGACCCTTCCATCCAACATCTCGGGGAATCCTGTGACTTCACTGACATCCTTGACCGGGACGCCTGCATGCCTGAGAGCGCTTGCAGTTCCTCCTGTGCTTACGATTTCGAAACCTTGGGCGACCAGCGAGCTGCAGAAGTCAGTGATCCCAGATTTGTCGGTCACAGAGACGAGTGCCCGTCTCATAGCCAATAGGTCATTGACCCGTTCCTCCCGTTGTCGGGTTAGATCCAGTTGAACCCGGGTCGGGCGGGGCGTCTTGGTTCTCTGGCGGTTTCTTCACTTTAATTGTGATAGGTTGTGAGGTGACGGCCACTCCGTCCGAGTCGTAGGCCACAAGCTTGAACGTGGTTTCACTCGTGAGCGAAATCTCGTGGTGGCCAACTTCTTGGGCCGAAGTGGATTGGGGGTTTTTCACATCCACTTCTTGTCCGTTGTACACCAGCTTGATCTTGACGGCGTCGTTGACAGTGAAGTCGAAAGCCACGGTCCCGCCTTCTGGCTCCAACTCTTGTGTGTTCGCCGAAAACGCCACGATTTTAGCCCGGCTGGGCTTGACCGCCATAAAAGAGACGGACTGCTCCGTGACTTCTCCGGTGGAATTGAAGGCCTTCACCGTATACCGTACTCGTCCAGGCTCATCAACGGTTAATAGAATTCCCTTCTCTTTGACATCGAGCTCCCTTTGCATCGGATAGAGCACGGCACGTACGACAGAATCTCCAAACTGGTAGCTCATCATGAAGCTAGTGCCGACTTTGACTTGATTGCTTTCTATAGACAACGATCGAATGACAGGGGGAGGGACTCGGATCGGTGTACCCACCGTGATCACGTGCGACATGTCCTTGATCTGCTGGTCCCCATTGATGACTGTCATTTCGACAGCAAACCTTCCCGGTTTGTCCGGGACATATGTCACGCTCCCATCCCGCACGAGCCTCTCCTTGGACCAGTTTCCAATAGTCAGTTTTACGCTCGTCGCTCCTGTTGTCCGCCATTCGACCTTGACGGGTTGGCCCACCATCGTTGACTCTGGCGTGACTTCAAGACTGTCCAGCCTCGGCGGTTTAGGATATAGGGCAGCCCAGCCCAAGACTAGCCCCACCACCAAAAGGGCCATCAGGAGGGTTCCAGGGGTCAAGAGTGCTCGCTGCTCAATCTGGCCGGTCGCCCTGGCCGCGGTCGAAGCGTTTTGTAGTGCTTGAGCCGTCACGCTGAAGTTTTGGAGTCTTGCGTTCGCAAACATGGATCGTTTGGTCGGCATGACAGACAAAGTCACGCTCTTCTGTTGCCCAGCCGCAACCGTCAGTTGGTCAATGTCAAGATCGTAAGCGAACGCGTTATCGGGGTCGGCAGCAAAGAGTTGCAGTGTCAACTCGCCATTGCCTAGGTTCATGACGGTAACTTTGAATTCTGCAGTCTTGTTCGTGGCAGAGACAACTGCGCGGCGGGGTAACACGTCCACACTAAAGTTTTTGAACGACGTGACTTCGAGGGCCCCTTGCACACTCTTGACTGCCCCACTTTCGAGAGACCTGACGTTGACGACAAAGGGGTATGTGCCAGCGAGACTTTCGGCCTCCCTGGGAGGTTTGAGAAAGAGTTTCTCCCTCCGTGTTTCGCCAATTTCTGATACGAAATTGGGAACCGGGATTGCGACCCAAGCAGGGTCGATGCCCTCGACCTCAATTTCGAACCGATCCTGGCCTTCTAAGCCATTGATGACATCTAGGTCGACATGTGCCGTCGAGCCTGGCTCGACCCGTACGAGGTCGGTCGTCAGCTTGACGGAGTAACTCATGTCTCCGTGATTTTAGCAGGTTCTGTTGCCAACGACTGAAGTCAGTTTGTGAACATAACATTTGTGGTAGCACGTAAACTAAGCCAGTGCTCGTTCCCTTGGTCTCCTTTGTGTCGATCGGCATCATCCTCAAGACAGCAAAGATCGACATCACTCCGCCGGAGCTGCTTCCGCTCGGAGGCTACACAGCTCGAAAGGGCGTGATTTGTTCCGCAGGAGGCTCCAAGCTCTATGCGCATGTGCTTATCCTAGGGAACTTGACTCTTGTGTCTGTGGATATGTTGACCGTGCCGGAGGGGTTGTATGAAGAAGTCCGGAAGAAGTCGGGATGTCCCAACCTCTGGATAGTCGCAACTCACACGCATTGCGCCCCTGACAGCCAAATGCTCAACCCGAAAATGACCATGGTCGTGCCGGGGATTGCAAGCTTTAGCCCACGGTGGTTCTCTTGGTACTCAGAAATACTGTGCGAAGCTATCCAAACCGCCCAGGCATCACCAGCGTCCCTTATTGCCAGTCTAGACCTCGTGCGGACTCGAGTAAAGCTCAACAAGGGAAGACGTAAGGGGGCTAAGCCAGACGAAACAGCTTGGGTCTTGAAGTCCTCTGGAAAACCCTTACTTGCGTCTTATGCCGCCCATGCGACGTTCCATGAAGAGTCTTGGAATCGGACCGATGGCGACTGGCCCGGTCTTTTGTCCGACCGATTGGACTGTGCCGTCGTTCCAGGGGCGATCGGCGATGTGTCACCATTTGCACCTGGACATGGCCCTGTGGAAAAGTGCGAGAACTGGGTGGAAAAATTCGTGGTTTCGACAAGCAAGACTCGCGGAAGCCGAGTCTGGAGTAGTTCCAAACCCCACAGAGTCATGGCACAGCAATCTGCCCTTTCCGGGCCTGTGCCCCACCCCTCGTTTGCAAAAGCATATGGGGTTCCAGATGCCCTTGCCGGACTGCTAGTGAACCGCTTTGCCCAGCAATCCTGCTGGTTGCAAGCGGCCGCGTTCGGTAAGTTCCTCATTGTCGGCATACCTGGCGAACCTTCGGCCGATGTAGGTAGGCAGATTCAGGCTCTCGCCAAGAAGCAGGGTTTTCCACACTGTTTGGTCCTCAGCCATACGAACGGTTGGATCGGCTACATACTGAATCCGGAGGACTATGACCGTGGAGGGTATGAAGCGACGCTGTCTTTCAATGGGAGAACAACGTCTGAGACACTGGTGGAGAGTGCAAAGGGCCTGATCTCTAACATTTCAAGGGAAGACGTAGTCGGCAGGGCCCTCGCTATGGTCAAATGTCCTTTGACTCAAGATAGG
>JAEURO010000149.1 GCA_016788345.1 Chthonomonadaceae bacterium | reverse complement strand
AAGGCTAAAACCAGCGGCAGTCGAACCCGTCACGCCAAGGGTCGAGTTGCCCGCTTGAAGTACGGAATAGAAACCGCCGGCGCCCCGGGTTTGGGTACCCAGGCCAAGCGGCTCGAATAAGCCCCGACCGTCGGCGTTATTGAAGAGTTGAGCCTGCGCGCCAGAGAATGTGGCGAGCCCAAGAATGACCAAAAGATTGCGTTTCATACGATTTATCCTCTCAATTGAACTCAGCAGCCACCAAAGACGACGGCCGATGTTCACACTGGAAACCAGTACTCCAACAAATATATCACAGGAGTAGACAATTGGGGGTGATGTAACCGAATAATCCAGTATTTTTGATGTGGCCGGATTCGGGATTGGCCCAAGATTGGATTTCTGGCCCCTATAGTCCTCTAAGACCGGCTGCGAAGTAGATCATTACCTTTCAAGACCAGCCCACTTCAAAACGACGTTACCGCCATTTTTGAGTCTGGCAATTCCAAATCCAATCAACCAGGCTTCCATCCTTGGCATCCAAGGTGATTAGCCAGTAATAGCCGCCAAATTTGGATGAATTTACAATGACGTCGCCTGCTGTTTAGGCACGGTCGTGCAATTGGCTCCCGACACCCACAGTGGATCCAGTCGCGGACAGAACTAGACATTGAGCATGAGCCTTCTTCCCCCAATTCAAGTCACGTCCCTGTCGAATTCAGAGCAAGTGGTACAATCTCTGGGTTAAGTCATGGCAAACCTAAAATCCTCCAAAAAGGACATCAAGCGAAGCCTCAAGGCGCGTGCAAGCAACACCGCCGCGAAGTCGGCGATAAAGACCTATATAAAGAAGGCCAAAAAAGAAGGGGCGGGAGCAGAGACTCTGACGCAAGCCGTGAAAGCGCTAGACAAGGCCGTGCAGAAAGGCGTGATACATAAGAACCAGGCCGCTCGAAGGAAGAGCAGGCTCGCTAAGGCGACTAAGGCAGGTTGAGCCGCCAATTGATCTAGGACGGCCCTTGGATTTCGAGTCCAAGGGCCTTTTTTCTAATGTCCAGTGTCTTGGCGTAGAATAGAAGTGCCATGAAACCCGGCGCGATCGTTGCAGTGTTGCTCTCTGTCATTGGCATGGCGGCCGTTGTCATGGCCTTCCAGACCAACGCGAGTAAGTACGTCTCGGTCAAGGAGGCCAAAGCAAGCCCAGGAGGCTCGCAGCATCTCTCAGGGCTCATCGTCCAAGGCACTATGGAATCGTCGAGTGCCAAGCGGTACCTGAAGTTCGTGCTGATCGACGAAGATGGCGAAACGATCCCGGTTGTCATGCACAAACTGCCACCTGCGAATTTGAGCGCTGCCCCAAAGGTGGTAGCGGTAGGTGGAGTTAAGAACGGAGAGTTTGTCGCCACCGACATCATCACGAAGTGTCCCTCGAAGTACGAAAGCGAGAAAAAGTAGTTGGAAGCAGACCTGATGTCCGGTGCAGTCGTCGCCGAACCATGGTCGTTGGCCATTGGGCAGATCGGGAAGGCCTGTGTGTTCGGAGCCCTGGCCTTGAACATCGCCACCGTGATTCTCTACGTATTGGCACCCTGGTACGAGAAGTTGGCCAAGCTCGCCAAAGTGACATTCACCACTGGCTGTGCAATGTTCGTTGGAGCATTCTTGTGCGTTGTGAACCTATTTGTCAATGACCAGTTTCAGTACAAATACGTTTTTGACCACGCTTCAAAGTCCACCGCGCTTCAATATAAGGTGGCAGGTGCCTGGTCTGGCCAAGAAGGTTCAATTCTGCTGTGGGCGGTCGCTTCTGCGACATTTGGGATTTTGTCGGCTTCGTTTGCAGGCAAGTATCGGCGCTGGTTCACGATCGCTTTCGCGACTTTTTTGTCCTCCGTCGCCGCGATTTTAGTCAATGAGTCACCCTTCATATTGTCTCCACTGATAGAAGGGAAGGCCATGGTGCCGACCGATGGCAGAGGCTTGGCTGCTAGCCTCATGAATTACTGGGTCGTCATTCATCCGCCAACAATCTTTGCCGGGTTTGGGTCGCTCACGGTCCTCTTCTCGTTTGCCATTGCTGTTCTGGCCACAAAGGACTTTCAGACATGGGTTCCATTGGTCCGGCCTTGGACGCTCGTGTCTTTGGCCATATTAGGGCTTGGCCTAGCCATGGGCGGATTTTGGGCCTATGAGACTTTGGGATGGGGCGGGTTCTGGATGTGGGATCCGGTCGAGAACACGAGCTTTGTTCCTTGGGTCGCAGTGGCTGCTTTGGTTCATGGCCTTTATGTGCAAGTTTCGCGTAAAAAGTGGCACTTAACGAACGTGTTTTTGGCTGGCCTCCCTTTCTTGCTCTTTTGTTACGGCACGTTCTTGACGAGGTCAGGATACCTAGGAGACACGAGCGTACACAGCTTTGCCGAAATGGACAGATCCGCCCTACGGATCCTGATTGCGATCAACGGTGTCGGATTTGGAACCTTCATCGTGTTATGGGGACTGACCGCATGGAAGACCCGCTTGGCCAACGAATCGAGGCTAATGAATCAGCAACCCATCAACCGCGAGTTCTTGCTTGGTCTTGGCATTTGGTTGCTCGTTGCTTTTGGAATCGTGACAGCCCTAGGTATGAGTGTCCCGTTCCTGCAGACAATACAGAAGAAGAAACCCATTGTCGTCGAGGAATGGCTTTACAATTCAGTCCTCAGCTTTTTCTTCATCCCATTGCTCATTGCCATGGCAATCGGGCCGCTCGTCACTTGGATCGGCCTTGGTGTCAGGGCCTTGGCGAACAGGTTTGTTTACGTCTTTGCTGGTGCGACGTTCTTAACCGGGATGATACTCTTCGGCTTGAGGACCGGGTTCTTTGGGCTGCCAGTGGACATGAGTTCCACAATCAAGTTCTTCATGGTCTTGCAGGTTCCACGAGTCCCATGGATTTTGATCCTTGTTTGGTTTTGCCTCTTCGCCCTAATTGCCGCACTGTGGAAACTGGTCGAAGACTTCCGGAAGTCGAAATCCGTGGCCAAAACCGGCGGGATGTTGGCGCATGTCGGAGTGACAGTCATGATGCTTGGGCTAGTCGTGTCTCGTGGATTTGAGCAGCAATCACGCGACCCGTCCGCAACCAGTCTTAACGACCACGCTTTCGTCATCACTCCAACGAAACCAGTGGAAATGCTCGGAGTGAGCTACCGAGCAATTGGTCCGACCAAGTCGTTTATTGACAGGGACAACAAGGTGAAGATTGAAGCCACCCATAACGGGGCCCGTGCCATTGTCACTCCCGGCCTTTATTATCTTGGTCTGGACCAGGAGGGCAATCCGATGCCTTTCATCTGGCCGTCGATCCAGAGTCACGGGCTCTATGACATGTACCTTGTTCTGAGAGACCTGACATTCGAGGCTAGTGGCCCAACGCCCATGAAGACGGGAGACCAACGCTTACTACGCGAAGAAGGCATGCTAATCACATACAAGGGACTCAAAACCCAGGGTCCGCTCGGACAGGCCGGGGCAAAGTTCATAGCTCAGGTGGAAGTGCAAACAGAAATGGGTACCTTCAAAGCTGAGCCGGCCATGGTCATGACTGACAAGGGTCTAGACAAGGAACCTGCCAAGCTTAACGACGCCTACAGCATTAGTTTAGAAGGAATGAGCGTCAACGACAAGACCGCTACGCTCCAGGTCAAGTACAACCAAGCGGCCTACGTGGCAGAGCTCTATTACAAGCCAATGACCCTCTTTGTTTGGTTGGGAGTCGGTATCATGACGGGCGGGGCGGCACTTTCGGCCTGGCAGAGGCGTCGAACCTCTGAGCCTAAGGATGTAGCAAAAGAACCCAATGAACGAACTGTCAGTCAAGAGTAACTGAATGCGTCTGAAACAGCTCTTAAAGGCTAAGATCCATCACGCCACGGTCACCTATGCCAACCCAGACTATGTGGGGAGTATTGAGATCGATGGCGAATTGCTCAAACGGGTTGGGATCGAAGACGGTGAGCTTGTCCACGTTTGGGCAGTTGACCATACGTCCAGAATTGTCACTTATGCATTTAGCGGACCATCCGGGGTGGTCGGCCTAAACGGCGGCGCGGCCCATCACTTTTCGGCTGGCGACCGGGTGGTCATCGCAGCGTTCTGTATGACCGATGAACCCGTCGAACCGGTGGTCGTCTTGGTCAATGAGGGCAACCAAGTCGTCAGAGATATGAGCCCTTTTTGCGTGACGGGCTAGTTTAGCCAGTCTTTCGAAGCGTCTCCGGTGGCACAGTCCTCTTCTCTTTTGCAAGCCGGTCTTTGATGGCTTTAATACGGTTGTCCAGGGCAGGGTGGTCACTCATCCATTCGGTTGACCGGCCCCCACCAGAAGACTTCTTAAGCAGAGTAAAGACATTTATCATCCCCTGCGGAGTGTAGCCCGAGGATAGTGCGAGGTCATATCCCACTCGGTCTGCCTCAGACTCGTGCTTTCGTGAGTAGGGAAGAGAGAAAAGCAGGGCGTCAGAGACCGACGCGACCCGAAAAGCGTTCTCATTCGCGTTAAAAATCATCAGGATCGCTGTAATGCCCAGCTGCCGTTTTTGGTTGTCAGCATATGCGCTAGCCCAATGCTCGTTTTTCACGTGCGTGACCTCATGGGCGATGATTCCTGCGATCTCGTCCTCTGATTTGAGTTGGTCCAACAGACCTGAATAGAAAAACATCGGCCCACCAGGTAGGGCAAACGCGTTCAAGTCCTTACTTTCAATGACATCGAACGAATATTCAAAGGGCTTCTTTTTTCGTTCGGCTTCTGGGATCGTGGCGATGACCTTGTTAGCGATCCTTCGTACTTCTTGGACTCTCTTGTCATCATCCGGAAGGACCTTCTCTTCCTTCTTGATCTGCTTGCTTGCCTTTTGTCCAAGCGAAATCTGATCCTTGATGGAAGGTTTGAACATGTCCGCAGGCACGCCGACAGTACCGGCCAATAGGGCCGCGAGAACCATGTTAGTACGGGTCATTTTCATTCAGACGTTGGGGCTGCAAAAGTTGTTTCGGTGCCTGTGTAGACATTGCTAAAAAGTGTGGAACAAGCCCTGTAAGGCAAGGGCTGCATGGGCTCGGCCAGGGATCCAGGAGAAGTATTCAATGCGGAAGCATAAAGGTTTTACGTTAGTCGAGATCATGATCGTTGTCCTGATCATTGGCATCCTATTGGCCATCGCTGTGCCGAACTTCATCACGGCAAGAATGAAGAGCCGACTTCAAACCGTTGTGGCCAACTTGAGGGAAGTCGACGACGCAAAGGAGCACTGTGCCATGGTCAACCAGCTCGCCGTCGGTGACTCGTGTGCGGACTATACGCCATATCTCAAGACTTATCCTCCCAAATTCCCCGTGGCTGGACCGCTCGTCGAAGGGCCTGTCGGCACATACGCGACTTTCAAGGGCAAGAACTCCTCTCAATGGATGGCGGATCCGACTGGGCTCTGAACCCGATTACTCCTCATCTACATTCACGCCCACCACAGATCTGTGGTGGGCGTGAATGTGCATGTGGGGTTCGACTTGGCATTTTTGGATTACTGGTATTCATACCAGGCCTGAGGGTTCTGCAAAGTGGAAGGACAGATTTGAGGGGGCATTACGCCCTTGAAATCAAAAGTGAATCCCCGGAGGATCAATTCTAGAATGAAGCAGCGAAAGAACAATAAACGAAAAGGCTTTACCCTTGTCGAGATCATGATCGTCGTTCTGATCATCGGTATCTTGCTGGCTATCGCCGTCCCGAACTTTATCACGGCACGACAGAACAGCCGAGCCCAGACGATCATCGCAACCCTTAAGCAAGTGGAAGCTGGTAAAGACCAGTGTGCCATGGATAAGGGCCTCACGACTGGCGACAGCTGTGGCGCAGCCAACATGGCGAGCTACATGAAGACATATCCGCCGAGCTTCCCAGTATCTGGCGCATTCCTCGAGAACACCATCGGCACCAACCCGACTTTCAAGGGTAAGGACGCCGACGGCTGGTCTGCTGACAAGTCTGGTCTCTAAGAGACAACATCGACCATCACATAGAGGCGGGCGGCAATCCGCCCGCCTCTATTGACATTTAAGCCCACACCATGAGACAAAGACGGATTCGAACTAAAAGATTAGGCGCGATGCTTGTTGAAACCTTGTTCGCGGTAGGGGCGGCGGTCGTTTGCGCCCTGATCTTTGCGGCTGCCATGCCAACGGCGAACAAATCCAGA
>JAEURO010000148.1 GCA_016788345.1 Chthonomonadaceae bacterium | reverse complement strand
AGAATCTTGATTTTTGATGAGGATCTGATGTGGAGCGTGCGGCTCAAATCTGGCCTAGAAAAGCTTGGGCATGAAGTCGAGGTTTTCGACAAGCCTGGAGCTTTCTTCGGAGGTGATGTCGCTATACTCAACTTGTCGTCAAATGTTTTTTCGGTCGAGTCCTTGGTTCGAGATCTTCACTGTGCCGGGGTCTATTGTATAGCTCATGCAGGTCATAAGGAAGGTGAGAAGCTTGCAGCAGGAGTGAGCGCCGGCGTCGACCTCATTGTGACCAATGGAGAACTGGCCCGTAAGCTGGAGCATGTCATCGAAAAGGTTGCCTCGGAAAGACTTATTCGCTTGGAGCAATCTGGCTGACAATTGATTGGACATTTGCCCAGGCACTCTTAAGGTCGCCAACCAAGGGTGTCTTGGTTCTAGCTATCTGAACGTTGTCAAAATCAATTTCCGCGAGAACAAGGGCCTCTTCTCCCACCGGGCACTGGACGAGAAGCTCCCCGAATGGGTCAAAAATCATCGATCCTCCGCTAAAGCATTTTCCGCCTTCGCTTCCAGTCAGCATCGAGGCTAAGGCGTAGACCCCGTGTTCTTCGGCAAGGCCCTTGAGCATCCGTTCATACCGCAATAGGTTGCCGGGCTTGTCATTGGCCATCCCTCGAACTGGCGACGCGGACGGGACGAGCAGCATGTCGGCTCCCGCTACGACACACAGGTCAGCCAGGATCGAATGCCACACGTCTTCGCAAATGAGGATGCCGAACCTACCAAGTCTGGAGTCTACGATGCCTAGCGCTGTGCCCCGGCTGTGGAAGCGTTCCTCGTCGAAAACTCCGTACGTCGGCAGGAAGAACTTGCGATAAACATGGATGACCCCACGCTGAGAGTCGAAATAAGCAGCGCTGTTGTAAGGTTGCCCAGAATGGGATTCATAGAATCCAACCAAGAGGTCAACTGGCTTCTTCAGGCCGTCTAAACGGTTGCGGAGTCCGGATTCCAACTGCGCGGGTGTCATGCTGCACTCTACGGCTCCTCCCTCCAAGACATACCCAGAGATAGAGCTTTCTGGAAACACGCAAAGGTCAGCGCCTTCGTCGACTGCCTTCCGGGCGATAATGGAAATTCGATCCAGGTTAGCCTCAAGAGCACCCTTGATGGGTGAGAACTGGGCGGCAGCGGCCACAAAAGGCATGAGTCGAGTCTACCTAGGCTCCAAGTTCCTGACTTTGACTCCTAGATGAGTCTTATCAGGAAAGCCAGACAGTTTTGCTGCTATCGCAGCCATTGTGTTTTTCTTAGCCTCGGGATCTACAGCGACGCAGAGTCTTTCTTTGGCTCTTGTCATTGCGACATACTCGACACGTAGTTCTTCTGCAAAATCCATTTCAGATTTCAACTCTTTGAGCCATTCGTAGAACCGGGACTTTGAGCTTCTCAGCCCAGCGACAATGAGGCCGCGAAGAGGATCCATAGCGATCGGTCGAGGGATGCCTCGCAGCTCCCGATGGGTATCGGGCAGGACGACGACCGGGTATTCAAGCCCTTTCGCCGCATGGATTGTCGAAATGGTAACCAAATGGTCAGTTCCCTCGTAAACTGGAGCCTCGTCTTCTCGATGTTCTAAGAATTCAATGTCTTTGATCCACTCCGCAAAGGCACGGGCGGTCGACCCACTCTGCTTACTTGCAAGGGTTAGCAGTTTTCTTATGTTCGCCAAACTTTGCAGCGCGTCGGGCGCACGTGACACATTTTGTAGGAACGGAGACTCTTTGAAAATGAACGCCATGGTTTCCCACGCTGGCGTCCTGTCGACTAGGTGTCGGGCCTTGGTAAACCACTCATGGAATTGGTCAAGTTTGTTTTGTGTGCCCTGGCCCCATGGGCCCGGGAGAGACATCCTCTCGCACACCGGGCTGTTAGCCGCGAGAAATGCGACGCAATCCAAGGAAACTCCGCAAAATGGTCCATGGAGGCAAGCCAGCAGTGCAAAGTCGTCATACGGGTTTGACAATGCAGCAAATGTGTTTGCCACGTCCTTGATCTCTAACTTAGCATAGAACCTGGACGTAGACCCTACGATTTTGTGAGGCACTCTTGCGGCCCGGAACCTGGACGCGAACTTCTGGACGCTTTTAGTTCCCCTGCACAATACGGCAATATCCCCAAAGGCGACACCTTCATCCACCAATTGGTTGATTCCTTCGGCGACTTCGGAGGAAGAGCCTTTCTTCATCGGCCATAACTCGACGCCGTCATAGGGCGGCTTGTCTGTCGGGCCGAAGGGGTCGTCGGACTCAATTGGCGGAGCCATCTTGACGTAATCTTGGTTCCAGATCGAAGAAAAGACTTCATCGACAAAGGAAAGGATCCCCGGGCTCGATCGGAAGTTTCGACTCAGGGAATATGTCTCTCCCGTGGAGGCCCGCTCAGTAAAGAGCCTTGGTTCCGAAAACCGAAAGCCGTAAATTGATTGTTGCGGGTCACCAACCATCATGTTTTGTTGTGGCGACAGTTTGTCAATGATCGAATACTGGAGGGGGTTTAGATCCTGCCCCTCATCGATGAGAAGGGCCCTGATTTGGTCACGGAGCCGCCCTCGGGTCTCCTCTGAGTTGTCGAGCAGCTCGATTGTCTTTCGTTCAAGGAGACTGAAGTCGAATTCTTGGTCCCGGTCCATGCTGTCTTCGAGGTACTCCCATGCAGTACAAACGAGCCACATAAGTCCACAAGAGTCAGCCGCTGTGACATAGTCGCTCTCCGCCGTTTGGTTTCGGAGCCACTGTGGTGGTTTTTCTCCAAGTGCCTGAATTCTCTCTGTCAGTAGCGCGCCCCATTGAGGCGGAAGATTCTGGTTCAAATCCGACACGACAGATTCTGGAAATTTTGCAAAAGCATGTGCTGCCCACGTGCGAATTGCCGACTCAGGAGTTTCGTAGTTCTTTCTGATTTCTGGGAGGGCGCAATATGAGGATCGGAGCGCGCTCAGCACTGGGTCGACCGCCTCGCGCAGCTTGCCATGCCTGGACGCCGAGACCTTGTATGTTCCCTCACCGGCATACGATCGGAGAAACTTTGATGCCCACTCGGACTCGTCCCAAGCGCGGATTATGGCAAAGGCGATGGCTTGTTCTCGCCGAATCTGAGCCTCTGCGTCGTCGGTGACTCCGAACTCGGGATCGACTTGGGCTTCGACCGCGTGTTCTCGGAGAATCCTCTCACAAAACCCGTGGATAGTCTGGATCGGGGCACCTTCGGCGGCCCTCGCCTCTGTCAACATGCCCCTTGCCCTTAGCAGGCATATGATACGGGTCTTCATTTCGGCGGCGGCCTTGCGAGTGTAGGTCAACGTCGCAATCGAGTCTGGCGCAAGCCCGGCTTCGACCCAGCCCACATACTTTTGCACAAGGACGCTCGTCTTCCCCGAGCCCGCTGCTGCTTTGACCGTGAATTGGTGGGTATTGGAGTCGATGACCGCCCTTTGCTCCTGGCTCAGAGTCGGATCGTTCACTCGCCGTCACCTATCGTTAGGAAGCTATGCTCGGCCGAATGTCGACAAATCTCTGCGTACTGGCACCCTTGGCAATGGGCGCCAGGAATTGCCCTGGCGTCGGATCGCTCCATGTTGTTGACCGCGGCTTCGAAGTGCCCCGCCACTACTTTCAAGAGCTCTATGGGAGTCCCTTCCGTACTGAGGGCATAAAGGTTTCCAAACGCGTCTTGAGGCACTCCAATTGGCCTCGTTTCTCGAAGAAAAAGCAAGATCCGCTCGCCAGTCAGAGAGTCCACTTCGAGCGCGCTACCCATAGGAGAACGCTTGTGTTGCACGAAGAACTTCATGGCCATTTCCAAGCTTTGTGGATCGAGGAGTTTGGCAACGGACGTCTTGTCAAATCCGGGATGAAAGGCTTGGACGACTGAAACACCTTTGTACATAAAGACGCTGTCTTCGATATTAAGCAAGTGTATCTTTCGTCCGGCGACTGTAGGCGATTTTCGTAATCCCTCATGTCCTAAGGGTACGTTTGACCGTACTGATCCGGAGTCTCGTGGCCAAGTCTTTCTGGCGGCGAATTCACGGTCGAGCAGGTCGTTACAGTATCTTTGTCCGACAGCGCGCAGGAGTTCGAATTCCCAGGGATCTAGTTTCGGGGCCAACCGGTCTAGCAATTGGTCGAGTTGTCTGGCGAGCACTGGCACTGCCTCCTCTCGTGATTGGATTTCGGCCAATCTGGCGCGTCTCGGCAGGTCGACCAGGGTGGAGAGCCCGATCACACTGAGAGGGGGACGAAGGTGCAACTTGTTCCGAAATGCGGCCCTAAATGGGCACAGGGCCGCTGACGCAAGTTCCCGGACTTCGACAGGGACGTTCCAATCTTGCCTTACAAGGTCGCGGGCATACTCTTCCGTCAGCCTGTCTTCAGAAGTAGTAAGTCCCTCTTGGAGAGGTTCTGGCCATATTGACTTGGTGCCGGCCAGATAAACCGATTCTTCGGTTGGCTTGCCAGTGACGACTTCGAGATAGTGCGAAGGGACAGTGTCACCTTCGGCGCTTGTGACCGGGTAAGAGAGCACGAGTCGCGCTTCTACGCTAGCACAGGCCCGCACAAAGTTCTGTGCCTCGCCCCGCAGTTTGTCGCCGGAATTGGACAGGCCATAGGGGATCAGAGAAGAAATGAACCCGCGATCCTCATCGAACAGTATCGGGTCCTCTCGACGCCGCTTGGGAACCTTGCCTTCGACAAGTCCGACAACGAACAGCGTGTCGAGTGACGGCAAGGCGTGGGAATTCTGAAACACGCGCACTGCCCCAGGAAGACCAGGCAATGCTACGGATTCCTCCTTCCAGATCCTTTCTGCGAGGCGCACAAATGCACGGAGCGACAGTTCGCTGCGACCTGCCTGGTCATACACGAAGGCATAGTCTGCAATGGTGCGTTGCATCACGGTCTGTGCGCGAAGGTCTCGGTCACTGGCAGACCCTTCTGTTGTAGTCGCCGCTTCAACCACAGCTGCCTGACCAACGAGATTTCGAAAGTGGTCCAACCAAGTGGTCAGTCTGTACGATCCAGTTCGATGCTCGACGATCCACTGTAGGGCAAAAGACAGCCAAGCCGGAAAGCTCGGTCTTGTGTTCGCAAAAGTCAGAAGGTCGTCGATTGGGTTGGTCTTATCTCTGAGTGATGTGGTGACGACTCTCCAAATTTCGGCCAGTTCGTCTTTGTCTGTCGTCCAATAGTTCGACTGAGCGAGCCTGGCCAAATCTCGAGGATCTGAGGAGACGAAACTGGTAAGCAAGTTGCTCACAGCGATTGCGAAGCCGCAAGACAAAAGTGGGACAGTCCTTTTATGGTCGAGTTTCAGTCCGGCCATGGTCGCACACGACTCAATCAAGGGAGCGTACTCTTCCTCATCAGATACCAGGATTCCGATCCTCTCAGCCTGGACACCACTCTGGGTGAGCTCCAAGCATCTCAATACGACGAATTCGGCTTCGTTGAGGGGATCCTGTCCACCGACCACATCGACAGAAACGTCCGAGTTGGCTGGTGGACTGTCGGTGAACAGGTGGGCGTACCAGGCGGGATCAGTCTTAATGACAGTTGTGTTCGTCCCTAGTCTGACCGTCGTCCTCTGCGCTTCCAGAAATAGCTCGGGATTGGAGGGCAACATGTCTACAAGGCAGTCGATTCTCTTGATGTTTTTGCTCAACCAAAGGATCCAGTGGTCGAAAACCGGGTGTTCGTCGGGCCCGCACCACACGATGACGTGACTCAACGGCCCAGGAGGTAAGGTTTCGTTCAAGCATCGATGGATACGATCTGTCACGTGCTCGCGCCGGCTTACATCGAGCGAGTCTTGAACTAAGTCCCCGACTTCGGCCAAAACCTCAAGTTTCTTTGTCCTAGAAGACGATACGGTTGAGAGGGCGTTTGCGACCTGCCTGATTTCTTGAGACTCCACACCAAAATGGCGAAGTTCGTCAAGGCTCTTCATCATCGCGTTAACTGTTCCTGGAAATCTTGAAGAGCATTCAAGGGGTGAATCGCCGCCAAGGCTTTCGCAAGCAATCGCGGTCATTGCGACCCGCTGGGTTCGCGTTGCGACCCGGCCCAAGGGCAAGCCCAACATTGTCAGTACTTTTCCGACGAGATCGCCGATAGCGACGAACTCAGCGTCCTCGGGCAGTTCCACAGAGTCGGCCAGAAGTCGCAACCGAGAGTCGTCATATGCGGAGA
>JAEURO010000147.1 GCA_016788345.1 Chthonomonadaceae bacterium | reverse complement strand
CACCGCCAATGACGGACGAAGGGCTCAGGGTCAAGGTCAAACCAATGCCACGAACCGTGACGACCCTAGACTTGGTTGTAAATCCAGTTTTCGAGGCACTGATGGTTGTGACTTGGTCTGTCGGAACCACTTTGCACTTAAACTGGAACGATGGGCTGCTGGTCTGGCCAGCCGGCACCGTCACGCTTGTCGCTGACAGTGTGCCCGCGTTAGGGTTCGTCGAGCCCAAATCGACCCTGACCCCTCCCGGCCCTGCCGGTCGAGTCAAGGTCACCTGGCCATTGATCGTCGTGCCAGACACCACATCGGTGCCAGGCGTCAGGACGACATCCAGGATGTCGATTTGGTCAATATTCAAGGTGCCGGTCACGTTTGTCACGGTGTCGTCGGCCTTGAGTCGGACAAATCCGAAAGGTGAGGCCAACGGCGATGTCACCGTAAATGTGAATTGGGTCGCTTGGTCAGGAACTGTAATCGCCAAAGGCAAGTTTTGTCCATTGACTTTTGCACCTGGGTCTCCTCCGGTTTGAGAGATCGTCACCGTCCTGACACCGCCTGTTGCTCCAAAGAACCTTACCGTGGCGGTAGACGTGTCACCGCGGTTCACGTGGCTCGGGTTGAAGGTCATGTCCTTCAAAGTCGCCGGAGTGAGAGTCACGGTCTTCGATTTACTGACACCAAGGAAAGTCGAAGTGATCACGACTGTGGTAATCGAAGCCACGCCCTTGGTGGGCACCGTCACTTGTCCAGAGATTGAACCAGCAGGGACATTGACTGTTGGCGGCTGAGGCAAGACGATCAAGTCGGGGCGATCCGTGCTCAAGGCGACATCCGCGCCGCCAGCAGGCGCGACATTTGAAAGAATCGCCGAAACCACGAGGTCTTGGCCACCTTGCGTCGTTAGTGGCGACACGTTAATGTCAGACAACCACGGAAGGACCGTCAAACGGGTTTCCTTGAAGTCGTTGTCCAAAAAGACCTTGATCGAAGTCGTCTGGTTAGTCAGAACCGGGAACGAGTAGATCGTTGCCGTCTGGGTCGTCTCCCCACCGTTGAAGATGAGGTTTCTAGACAACTGGACTCCGACAGGATCCCAAGACGAAGCTGAACCGTTCGACGTGGTCAGGTTCGTGATGATTCCACCTGCGGGCGCCGGATCTTGCAAAGTCACGGTCACAGTCGAAGAGGCACCAAAACCACCACCGATCGAAGTCGGGCTGACGGTCAGCGACGCCAACCGCGGCAAAACGACTCTGTGCTTGATGATCCAGCCGTTAGATGCACCATAGTTTGGCTGGCCTGTTCCAGGACCGTTTGTGGGCATTGTCGTCTTAAAGGCGTTGGCCGTCACATGTGCACCGATACCGTTAGGTGTGCTTGGAACAGGTCCGTTGTTCAAGAAGTTGTTCCAAACTACTTGGCTGTAACCAGCGACCCAGCACGCGCCAAACCTATCGACCAAGACGTCGTTGACCCGGTCGTCAGAACCTTCACCTATGTAACTTGAGTACTGAAGGGCCGAACCAGCAGGGTTCAGGACGGTCAAGAATCCATCTGTCGTAGAGGGTACGTCGCCGTCTTGCGCACCAATGTTCAGGGCGTCGACATTCTTGTCACCACCATTGTAATTCGGGTCGATTGCAGTCTCAGGATCGCCGTTGGCCCGGTTAGTCGTCACGATCGACCCAGGGATCGTTGGAATTTGGATACCTGGGAACGGGCTTGTGATTGTAAAGGCGACAACGCCTCCAACAAAACAGTTACCTCGGCCGTCGACTCCGATCGAAGTCGGCGTGACTGGTCCGGTCGTTCTCAGACCGGTCGAATAGTCGATTGCCGATGCGTCTCCTTTGAGCTTTGTGACATAGACCTGGGCTGTGCTGAAGTCTTGCTGGAACCCGCCAGGAGTCCTTTGGAAGTTAAACGAGCTTGTAAAGCCCGTCACATAGACATTGTCGTCCAAATCCAGCGTGGCTGCCCTGGCGTCATCGGCTCCTACGCCACCTAGGACGCAAGCCCACTTACCAGTTCCGTCGTCTTTAAGTCGAATAACATAAGCCGATCTGTTTTGCATGATCCGGCCACTTTCGAAAACGCCAGTGACTCCAGAGAAAACGCCGGCTGTGGTGGTGAAAGAGGGGTCTGCAACGACTCCCGTGTCTTCGACGCCAGCAAAGTCGACAAAGCCGACCAATACGAGTTCGTCGAGCGGTGTGACCGTCATATTGTTCTGGACAACGTCAACTTTTCCAGCAATCATCGTCCGGTACAATATAGTTGCATTTGAGTCCAGGGCAATGACGAATCCTGCCTTCTTGGTCCCGACAAAATTGTTCGCCAAATAGTTCGTGTAACCGGCACCTGATAGAGCTGACGCCGTGCCATTGCCACAAACGTAAACTGTGTCCCCGGCTGAAATCTTTAGGCTCCGGAAGTTAGCCGCAGTTAGGACGCCAGGGTCGTTCAGATAAGTCATGAACTGCGGGGACACGACGCTGTCGACAGCGAACGTGAATTTTGATACCCAAGCACGAGAACCTGAACCTTTTGCGTTGTTGGCCCCAGCAAAGTCTGTCGAAGAGGTTGTTCCACCGACCCAAAGGGTCCGGGAATCTTCATTGAACGTTACACCGAGCCCAAAATCTGTACCGGTGCCTCCTAAGACCGCCGAATATCGTAGTGTATACGCGTTTCCGTCCATCTGACAAAGAAAAGCGTCCAGGCCCTGGACGTTAAACTTGCCATACGGGCCAGCGTTCACCGGAAATGTGACTTGGCTGGTCACACCCGTCATATAGAGGTTTCCGTTGGCTTCGGTCGCAATTGCGTTGACAACCTCGTCTGCGTTTGTCGTCGCGGTGCCCGGACTGCCCACGTAGCTGCCATAGATCAGCGGGTCGATGACGATGGGCAGTCGCGGATCAAACTGCCCGAGCTCGATTTTCACTCGGCCACCGGTGGTCAGTACAAACTGAGCATCGACAACCCGTTCCGAATTGCCCACAGGCTGATAGACATGCAGATCACCCATGTTGAGCTGGCCGACACTCGTTTTCAAGCTTAGTTTTCGACCGTCAACAATCGGTTTGCCATCAATGCCGTCAAACGACATTTCGATCTGGCGCGGATCATGCCAGGGGTCGACGATGATGTCGTAACGAAGATTCCCATTGCGGGTGTAGTGGCGAACATGGATGCCGTCATAAATTTTTGAGACATAAGCTTCGGCATACGATTTGACGCCGCGAGCCTGGTTGTATGCGCTTGAGAAGTAATCGGTCACTCCTGGCAAGGCCTTGCCCTTCTCTGTCACGGAGAGTGGATTGGCTCCTACGAAGCTCATGCGGACCACGTTCCCTTCACGCTTCAAATGTTCAAACACATCGACTTTGTTGTAGGGTTCTGACGTGTTGACAGGCTTGATAGCCCCTTTGTCACTGGTCAACTTGTATTGGTCGATGACGACGCCGTCGCCTGTCACCCAATAGTCAAGACCAGATTGTTGGGAGAGGAACCTCGCTTGCGGGTTCCACTGTCCCTTGTTTTCCTTAAATCCAAGCGCGTTTTCTTTGAGGACTTGGCCTGGCGACTTTCCTTGAGCCGCCGCCACCCCAAAAAGGGCGCAACCAGTGACCGCGAACGCGATTAACTTCTTATAATTGCTCTTCATATGATCCGCTCCATCGGCCACGGCAAAAATGGCCGATGCGGCGGGCAGGCACAAGACCTCCCAGCCAACATGGGTTTTACCCAATCTTTAGACGGTGAGTCACGTCGAAATTGTTCTGTATTCAGTCGACAAACTCAAAAAATGTCTACTCGCGTCTTTGCGTACTTCATTTAGTCGGCATTTCAAGCAAAAAAAAGACCGCCCAGCGACTACAGGGCGGTCTTTCACTCTACTCAGGTGGACTTACCGATAGGCAGTCCAGGCTTGGTTCATCCTGGTGTTCTGGCCGGCCGAGAACGTGTTCATGCACGAATCATCGGTGTAATCCATAAAGTTAGTGATGGGATCATTGCCCGGGTACCTAGATCCTGTGCATGAGTTCCTTCCGGTGGGGCAACCAAAGGCTGGCGAACGTTCTGCCGGGGTATCGCTGACCAGATCGTTGTTCGTGGAGCAGCCGCCTTGGAACGTGTGATAAAGACCCATCCAGTGACCGACTTCGTGTGTGCCCGTGTCGCCCAGATTGTAGGGTGCGGCGGTTCCGCCTGGAACTGTTTGATAAAGCAGGACCACACCATCTTGAGTTGGGTTCGACGCATAGCTCCACGGGAAGGTCGCCCATCCGAGGAGGCCGCCACCCATATTGTTCGTATAGATATTAAGGGCGTTTGATCCTCCCTGGTGCAGGGCGTTCTTCATTTGAATTTCGGATGTCCCTCCGCTCGAAACGTACCACGAATCGTTGTTCGAATCGTCGACCGAAACCAATTGGAATGAAAAGGTGGACGACGCATACGCAGCGTTGAGCACACTGATTTGGCTGTTGATCTGCGACGTGGTCACCGTACCGCCAGAACCATTGGACGCATGAATGCGGTGCCAATAGACGGGGATCACGTGGGAGGCCGTGATGGCTGTCCCGTTGTTTCCTTGAGATTTCAGCCGCAGCTGCATTTGGGCATCAATTCTGGTCTGTTCAGCTTCCGTCGGATGGATAGTTCCGCATCGAGTTGGACCATTGTCGATCACAACCCTGCCGACTTCTCCAGACCCTCCAGCTGGGGTCGAACCCCCGCAACTCGCCAAGGTCAGGAGGGACAAGGCTGCGACGCCTGAGATAACGAACAATTGAGATTTATGCATAGTCATTAGAATTCACTCCTCATTGAGTGGGCCAAGTTCATGGCAATCGAATCATACATGAAGCGGCGTCGAAAAAGGCAAGCCTTGATGGTGAATGATCAATCAACTGCAGGTTCTGTCTTCCAATCGAATTGGACCAGTTGGCCGGCCGCAGGCTCACCTGCAGCCTCTTCCCGTAAAGCGAACTTGCCATTGACGACTGTATGGACAGGGCGACCACGAAGCTTTCGACCCATCCATGGTGACCAGCCACACTTGCTTTGCAGCCAATCTGGCGTCACTTCAAATGTACTGGAAAGGTCAACGATCGCCAGATCCGCCGCATACCCTGTGGCGATCTTCCCCCTGCCTTCGACACCAAAAAGCCGTGCTGGCGACTCGCTCGTCATCTGCACCAACTGGTTGAGCCCAATCTGACCTTTTGACACAAAGTCGAGCATGACTGGCAACAAGGTTTGGACTCCAGGGATGCCGCTCGGAGAGCCTGGGTATGGCGCAGCCTTTTCTTCCCGCGTGTGTGGGGCGTGGTCACTTCCGACAACATCGAACACTCCAGCCTCGACAGCCTTCCAGAGGGCCTCTCTATGTCGGGACTCTCGGATTGGTGTGTTCATTTGGATCTGTGATCCGAGGCTTTCGTAGTCTTCAGCAGTAAATGTCAAATGCTGGGGAGTGATTTCGCATGTCAATGCAATTTGTGATTTGGCCTCGGCAAGCAAGCTTGTCTCCTCTTGTGTAGAAACATGAAGCACGTGAATGGGGCGCCCAGTCTCCGCACTCAGGCCGATGATTCTTCGAGTCGCCAGGACAGAGGACTCGACGTCCCTCAAGCAGGGGTGCTCTCGCACATGGGGCAGCTCACTCAAGAGGGAGCGGCGTTCCTCCAGTCGATATTCGTCTTCCGCGTGGATTGCGACGCGCCTCGATCCATTTTTTAATACTATTCGAAGCGACCCATCATCTGGAACCAGTAGGTTTCCAGTCGAACTGCCCATAAAGACTTCTCCAATCCCAGGACAACCCGGCAGCTGCTCGAGTTTTGCGAGTTCGTCCAAGTTGGATTGGGCTGCCCCCATCCAAAAACAGAAGTTGGCCCATGACCTACCGGTGGCCGACTTGACCTTGTTGGCCAGCGCTTGGCTATCGATGGTCGGCGGAATGACATTGGGCTCGTCAAAGAATGTCGTGACTCCGCCAAAGACGGCAGCTCTCGACCCGGATTCCAGATCTTCCTTGTGCGTCAATCCTGGCTCGCGAAAATGGACTTGAGTGTCGATGACCCCTGGCAATACGTGGAGACCTTTGACGCATAGGCTCGACTCCCCCTCTAGATTGAAACCAATCTCCGTGATAACCCCGTTCTCAACGCGCAGATCGGCTTCAAAGGTTTCCTTGGAGGTGACGATCGTTCCGCCCTTGATGACATATCCACCGGGTGCCATAAAGCACAAGTTTACGCAAAGCCCGGTATCATCAGTCCGCCTCTAT
>JAEURO010000146.1 GCA_016788345.1 Chthonomonadaceae bacterium | reverse complement strand
AACTACTCGAGCATTGTCAACTTCAAGCTAGGATCTAACGGCCCGATCTCCTACTCGAACTTCCCGTTCGCCACGATTTACTCGAAGTGTGGACCCGCAAGCTGGAGCTGGATCGAGTTCACGAAGCAGTAAGCCAGATTACGGCCTCTGATAGACTTCCAAGCCGATAGGCTTGGAAGTCATTCTTTATCGCTTGTCCGTCGTTCCAATTCCGAAAGCAACTGCTGACAGTCGGTGCTCAGTTCCTCTTTATTCCGCTCTGAACCTTCGGCTAGCTGCTGGCCCCCGAGCCATTGGGCCAATCTGTCCCTAAGCTCCTTCAAAGAACTAGGTTCAATCCTTCCTTTTGCCAACTCGAAAGCTTCTTGCACTTTCGTTAGCCCGATAGCGGTGTCGCCCGCGCCAAACTCCAATAGCCCCCACTCTGCCAAGTTGGCCGCAGCAGCACTGAAGTCTGCATTTTCACAAAAAGCCTGATTCGCCGCTTCAAACTCACACCGGGCATGGTCGAGATCTCCAAGCTTGGCGAGGGAAACCGCCAAATTGCGGTGCAAGGCACCAGCCAAAAGCCTTCCCCCCAGCCTGCCGTTGATAGAAATCGCATCTTGCGCAAGTTCGACCGCCCGTAGGTGATCCCCTTGGTCTGCAGCGCACAGAGCAAGCGAGTTGAGCGAGGCGACCTGGCCGATTTCGTCACCAAACGTGCGTCTTAGTTCAAGGGCAGCCTCAAACCTTTCGATTGCAGACGCCAGATCCCCCGAATCGGCGCAAAGAACTCCGATGTTGTGAAGGCCCGTTGCATAGGCCTCCGGATCGTCTTGCGGTTCCTTGAGCGTGACGGACTGCTCCAAGCACTTCCTGGCAACGGCAAGATCGCCTTGTAGCCAGGCGAGGACACCCAGCGAGTTCAGCGCGTCCGCCAGCAACTGTGGCGAACTAGATTCTTCCGCCAGTTGCCTCGCTGATTTCGCAGCCTGTTCGGCCTCGGCAAGGTTTCCAAGTCTTCTGGCGATTTTGGCGACCTTTAGCAAGCATTTCGCCTTTGTCTTTCCAGTGGCTCCATTTGCCGCATCTTGAAGAGCCTTCAACCCGATTTTCCAGTGACCCCTAACCTCCCAATACCATGCTAGGTTCGAGGCAAACTCGGCTCGCTCGTTCCCTACGGCCCACTCAAGCGCAGACAACAGGTCGGAGTGATGGGTCTCCAACCGGTCAAGTCTCTCGTGTTGCGACGGGCCCTGTGTGTCGGCGGCCCACGCGGCAATGGACGAGAATGCAAAAGAGTGCAAAGATCTCGCCTTCGCATCGGACCCCAAACGTGCGGCCGAGTCTTCGCGAAGCGGTCTCAACCATCGGTAAGGAGTTTGCACCGTTGAGTCCAGGACAATCAATGACCGGTCAACGAGCGACGACAATCGATCGAGGGCTTCTATCTCGCCGCACTCCAACACTTGCGCCGCCAGAGCGCCGTCCCACTGCCCGTGGAACACTGAGAGCCTGCACCAGTCCGACTTCTCGACGGGAGAGAGCTGACAATAGCTCCATTCGAACAGCTTTTGCAGACTTTGCTGCCTTTCTGGGGCTGTGACGTCGCCGCTCTTCGCAAAAAGGGTGATCTGGTCGATTCTGGCCGCCATTTCGGAAAGCGGTATTGACTTTGAGCGGGATGCGACCAATTCGATCGCCAATGGCATTCCATCGAGCCGTTGGCAAATTTTGCGAGCGTAAGACGAGTCTGCACTGCAAGAGCTCAAACAAGCCCTTTCGATAAAGAGTTCGGTAGCAGCACCCTCAGGCTCCAGTGGTGGCACAGACAAGACCCGTTCGGCGGGCAAACGCAGCGGCTCCCGGCTCGTCGCGAGAAGTTTCAGTTCAGGCAATGCCGCAGTCAAGCGCGAAGAAACGCGCGCGCACTCCTGCCAAACGTGCTCACAGTTATCAAGGATAAGAAGACACCTTTTTCCTTGAAGGTGATCGATAAGGCAATCGGTGACATCCAGCCCCGGTGTCGGTTCCAATCCTGTCGACTGGCACAAAGCCCGAGCGACCATCATGGGGTCAGCGAGCAAACTCAGATCGACGAACCAAACTCCGTCATCAATCGAATCGACCAACTCTGCCGCGACTTGGCAGGCAAGCCTGGTCTTGCCAATCCCCCCCGGCCCCAAAAGGGTCACTAAGCCGGACGACGAAAGTTGCCCTTTGAGCAGCTCAGTCTCAGATTCTCGGCCAAAGAATGGATTCCGATAGACAGGCAAATTGTGGCGATCCGGATCCAGGCACTTGAGCGGAGGAAACTCATTTTTGCCGGGGCCCTTGTCCAATTGGAAGACTCGCATTGGCTTGGCCAGATCCTTGAGTCTGCGGAGGCCAAGGTCGGTGAGAAAGAAACTCGACTTATGATCTCCGAGGGCCGAGACAGTAGTGTCGGAGACCAGCGTCTGGCCACCATGTCCCGCGCTCATGAGACGGTGGACTCGGTTGAGTTCAGGCCCGTAATAATCGCCGGTCCGTGGTTCTGCCAACCCCACATGGATGCCGACACGAACCAATAAGGCGGGCAACGGCGCCCAGTCGACTTCCTTGAGACTTTCATGGATATCCAGGGACGCTTTCAAGGCTTGGGAGCTGTCGTCGAACAGCGAGTAAAATGCGTCCCCCACAGTCCGGAATACCCGACCCCCGTTCTCTTCGACGCATTTTCGGAGAACGTTGTCGTGTCGGGCCAAGAGGTCGTGCATGTCGTCTGGATACGCCTCCCAAAGCTTGGTGCTCCCTTCGATGTCGGTAAACAGAAAGGCGCCTTGGATCATTGGAGCTTTTCTGGTCGCAGGACTTTCACGCCCCTTCCGTTCACTACAATCGCACCTTGGGCCGCAAGGGCGCTGAGCTCCCTACTGACTGACTCCCTAGATGTTGCAAGCCGCTCCGCGATCTCTACCCTCGAAAGTCCCAGCTTGACTTCGGCGCCCTTGTAAGGCGTACCGCCCGTTTGCCGTTCTATCTCTCTTCGAAGATAGGCAACAAGCTTGTCACGAACGGAATCGCGGCTGCCCCGTTGGGAGTCTGCCTCTCGCAGCCGCTCGGCAAGTGCCATGATGACGGCAACCGCAAGCTCTGAGTTCGATCTCAACACGTGGAAGAACATGCCGCGGTCCAAGACCAAGAACCGGCAATCCGTCAGGGTGGTCACATTGGCTGACCTCGGCGCGCCGTCCAAAAGGCTCATCTCCCCAAAATGCTGCTCTGGGCCACGTTCTGCAAGGAAGACGTCTTCACCTTCGGGCGTGAGCCTGGAAATTTCGACGCGCCCCTCGATAATAACGAATACCGAATTACCAACGTCGCCCTGTAATATGACGGGCCGCCTGGCCGGTACCCGTCGCCATTGACATGCGTCGGAGAGGGACGCCAACGTGTGCTCGTCAAGCTTGGCGAACAAAGGAATTCTCTTCAACTCTGCGACTATCGTCGCGTCCTGCATAAGGCCATTTTAGCCCGCCATCGGAACCAAGTTCGTGTATCAAGGCATTGCACAGGCCGCCGAAAGGAACCGGTAGCTTTTTCACGTCTAGACCGCGCTCGCGCCGATAAGCCGGAAATGATTTGACGAGACATCGGGCTCGCCGTCCTTGTCCATCACAAGCTGGATCCCCTAAGCGTACTTCTCAGTGTTCTCCATGGCCCCGTCCAGCGTCTTGCCTTGACTGACGCATCCGGCGGGCGCGGCCAGGCTGATGAATCGTGCAGCCTGGTTCGGAGAACGCCTATTGCTGCTGTGAGGCGGTAAGCGGAATTGTTCCCAGAGCACCGAAGCGCAATAGATATCAAAAGGTGTCTCACGGGGATGCTTGGTAACAGTGGCTTTCGTCATTGAGAACATGCCACGCTGTTCAGTCGCCTAAGAAAGGCCCGAGTAAGGTTCGATGGACAACCGAACGCGACACTCACATCACCCTGGTCACGAGCCTCCGTGATAGCGGTCCGAATGGGAGGAATTCATGTCCTACGAATGGTCGCGGATCGCCTTGCCATTGGGTTGGATTTCGCGAATACTCCAGAAAAACCAACTGGAAGTCGACCTCAGGTGCAAAGCCAATTCGAGGAAAGAAATGGAGTGAAGCTTCGGTTTAGTCAATGACGGCAGTGGTGCTGTCGTTGGAGGAGACCAAAGTTGATTGGTTGAACCGCTGTCAGATACTAGATTTTATACAAAAATCGGATTATGGGGTGTATGTTTCGGCACATCTAGTGCCCAAGGCTGACACAATGACGACGGGTAAGAAATTCTGCCCACATTATGAGGTTCTTATGAGAAAACTCACTTTATTGACCTTTGCACTAGGCACGGTCTTGGCGTCCCAGTCTTCACTCGCAGACTGGACTGCGTTGACTAATCAGCCGACTGCGAGAATGAGCACCACTTTTTTGCTCACTGACGGAAGAGTTCTTGCCAACGAAGTCGACGCCAGCGGTTTTTCGACCGTTCGATGGTGGACGTTGACTCCCGACAACCTTGGTAGCTATCGCAACGGCACCTGGGCACGGGTAGGTGACGCTCGGTGGACGCACCTTTACTTTGGTTCCGGAGTTTTTGCTGATGGTCGAGTCATGATTTGTGGCGGCGAATACAGCACGGGCGGCAGCGAGACAAACAAAACTGAAATTTTCAACCCGATCACGAACACTTGGACAGAAATTTCTGGCCCGACAGGTTGGGCGAATGTCGGTGACGCGCCTTCGGCTATCCTCCAAGACGGCCGGTTCTTTGTAGGTGATATTTTTAGCTCGAGAACAGCATTCTTTGATCCAGTCAGCAACACCTGGGCAGCCGGGCCGAACACCCTGAATTCCCGGACAACAGAAGAGACTTGGGTTGTCTTGCCCGACAATTCGGTGCTCAAGTGGGACTGCTTTGGTCACCCTGGAACTGAACGATGGTTGCCAACAACTAACACATGGATCAGCTGTGGCAACACGCCGGTCGACCTTGTCCTGCCTGGATCGTTCGAGACTGGTAGCGGCATCTTGTTACCAAATGGAAAACTGTTTGCTATCGGTGGAACCCCTCGGACGTGCCTCTACACGATGCCAAACGTGATCACTCAGCCCGGGACATGGACGCAGGGTCCGAATCCGCCAAACGTGAACGGTTCGACGATTGGTGCCGAAGACGCACCAGCGGCCTTGTTGCCAAACGGAAATGTCCTGATGGCCCTTGGCCCGGTCACGGCCAATGGCGGAACCTTCAGCACGCCGACTTACTACTTCGAATACGACGGCAACACTCTTATCCAAGTGCCGAACGCTCCTAACAATCAGGGCCCACCCTACGTTAGCCACTTCCTGAACCTACCAACTGGCGAAATTCTTGAGACGGCAGGTGTCGCTACTTGCTACCTATACACCAATGGAGGTGGCCCGCAAGCTGCTTGGAAACCGGTTGTCACGAGTTTCCCAAGTGCTGTCGAGCGAGGCAGCAGCTACAAGCTCTTTGGAATGCAACTCAATGGTGTCTCAAACGGTAACGGATACGGGGACGAAGCCTATACGGCGACTAACTACCCGGTCGTCCGCCTCAATGGGACGGGTGGAACCATGGTCCGGTGCCGAACGTTCAACCACAGCACGATGGGAGTTCAAACGGGATCAAACATTGTCAACACGAATGTCGAGGTTCTCAGCACTGTGCCTATCGATTGCTACAACGTGCTAGTTTCGGCCTGCGGAATGACATCGGACCCGGTCTCCGTGATGGTCGGGAACGGCGTGGCCGTATCTGCGTTCAGTCTGTTCCGCGGAGTCCTGAATGGTGGCGGCCTGACGGAACTTGGGTCGAGCGATGACGCATATCTCTCGGTCGGCAAAGGGATCACCGTGAACGCTGGTGAAGCTCCGATCCAGGTGATTGTCGATGGAACAGCTGGATCTCTGAATCCATGTGGTTTAGCGCTGAAGGTCGAGTCGCAGGTCAACTCCGGAGGCCTGGGTCAGTTTGTCGAGTTCTTCAACTGGAACACGAACCAATATGACGCGATCGCCAACTACAATGCGACCGCAGCCGATTCAGTGACCACATCCACAACGACGACGACTCTTTCAAACTACGTCAACCAGTCGACGGGCCAAATTCGAGCTAAGGTCTCGATCAAGCCCATCGGTTTGACCACGATCAACCAGTGGCAAGCCCGGTTCGACCAGATCCGCTGGATTGTCGGCGGCTAGTGACGGTGAAGGTTCTCTCCTCTTTCGAAGAGGAGAGAACCTACTTGCTTAACGCTTGAGAAAGCCCACGAGCGGTAGCTTTGCGTCACTTGCGCCAAAGCAACGTCG
>JAEURO010000145.1 GCA_016788345.1 Chthonomonadaceae bacterium | reverse complement strand
CGTCAGTTCCGTCACGGGCCGCCTGAAGCAAGGACTAGACGCGACTGACTTGGTGCGGGCCACCTTTCCCGCGGGGACGGTGACAGGGGCACCGAAGGTGCGGGCCATGCAGATCATTGATGAACTCGAGCCGACCCGTCGCGGCCTCTACGGAGGGGCCGTGGGGTACTTCAGCGTCACGGGCGACATGGACCTTGCCATTGCGATCAGGACAATTCTCATGAAAAATGGCAAAGCCTACGTACAGGCTGGAGCAGGAATCGTGTTCGACTCTATCCCTCAATACGAGTGGGAGGAATGCTTGAAAAAGGCGCGAGCCTGTGTGCGTGCCTTGGAACTGGCGGCAGACTGGGACTCAAGTCATTGATCGTCGCCGATGAGGAGGCGCACTATCTTATTGCAAACTTCTGGCGGGTTCAAGCCGAACGTCTCGATGATCACCGCGTCTTCTCCTAAGCAGAGTGGACTGTCGGCGCGAGAGTAGTCGCGATGGTCGCGCTGGACCACATCGACGACAACATCTTGAAGCGAAGATGGCGCCTGGTCGGTCTGTGCCTCCAACCAGCGCCGCCGGGCCCGCTCCTCGATGCTTGCGGTCAGAAAGATCTTGAGATCGGCGTCTGGAGCGACCACAGTCGTTGTGTCTCGTCCCTCCAGCACGAACCTCCCATCTCTGATGATTGACTTTTGCATCCTGACGAGTTCGTGACGGACTTCAGGCAGAACACTGATCTCGCTTGCCGATTGGCCGATCACCAGGCTCCGGATCTCGCCGGAAACCTCTTGCCCATTGATGAAGACAGACCTCATGTTTTCTCCATCAAACCGGATATCTGCCGTCTGTGCCAATGAGGCCAGGGCCGGCGCGTCGTTCGTGGACACTCCCGACTGCTGCGCTAGGACGGCAAGGGCCCGGTACATGGCTCCAGTGTCGAGGACTGTCAGGCCGAGACGGTCTGCCACGAGCCGGGCGACCGTCGACTTTCCTGCGCCTGCTGGACCATCGATGGCGATGACCGGCCCGCGCATTAGCCCGGACTCCAGCTACAGGTGAGGTTTCGACAAAAAGGTTGGCCTAACAATGAGGCCCCATCTTACTCGTATGTGAGAGGGGTCAAGCTGCTTTAGCCAGGTGGGCGAAGGTCTCCTTATCCACCGCACGCATCGCACATTCGTCATAGCTGACGTATCCCATCTTAAACATATCCGCCAAATGGCTATCCAAGGTCTGCATTCCGATCTGTCGGTTTGTTTCTATCACAGAATACATCTGGTGGGTCTTTGCTTCGCGAATCAAGTTCTTGATTGCCGGTATACCGATCATGATTTCTAGTGCGGCGCACCTTCCTCCTCCAAGTTTTGGCAGAAGCTGCTGTGAAATGACGCCTTCAAGCGTGTTTGAGAGCAAGACTCGAATCTGAGATTGCTGATCAGACGGAAAAACGTCGATGACACGGTCGATCGTAGACGGCGCGTTTCTCGTGTGAAGAGTCCCGAATACCAAGTGACCCGTTTCCGCCAGCGTCAATGCAGCTTCGATCGTTTCTAAGTCTCGAAGCTCTCCCACAAGTATGACGTCGGGGTCTTCGCGAAGTACAGCCCGCAATGCGTTGTGAAACGAGTAGGTGTCGCTATGCATCTCCCGTTGGTTGATCATCGACTTTTTGTGGTTGTGCAAATACTCAATAGGGTCTTCGATGGTCAGGATGTGGCCCTGTCTCGTTCCATTGATGTCGTCGACCATCGCCGCAATTGTGGTTGATTTTCCAGATCCGGTCGGCCCCGTGACCAGGACAAGGCCGCTCGACCGCTTAGCAATCTCACGAATAACTGGCGGAAGGCTCAAATCTTCGTATGAAGGGATCCGGTTTGGGATCATTCTTAGAGCAGCGGCAACAGAGTGGCGTTGGACATAAACGTTCATGCGGTACCTGGCGAGCCCCTTTGCCGTGTAAGCCATATCAAGCTCATGAGTCGACTCGAACTTCTGAATGTGTTCATCGGTCATGATGTCGTAGACCAAGCTCTTGGTGTGCTCGGGAGCCAGGATTTCGTAGTTGAGAGGAACGAGTTCGCCGTCGACACGGGCCATAGGAGGTAGTCCAGCGGTCAGATGGACGTCACTGGCTTTGCGCTCCAAAGCGTCTCTGAGGACCTCATCGATATGAGTGTCCTTAATGCCCTTCGAGTCGATTGCAATTTGGTGCTTGGGTGTCTGGAGGTGCTCTCCAACAAAGTACTTTGAACCTTCTTTGTCCCTAGTAGGATTGGCGACTGTCGCGTCGACACCTCCGACAAGAAGTTCTTCTCCAGCCTGTTGCTTAAAGTGAAGTAACTCGATGTCTTTTTCGCGGGCGTACTCTGGGCGGTAGTCGGCATCGAAAACCGCGTTGGTCTTTTCTGGTTCAACAAGGTCTCTCGGCAGCGGGGCCACCCGGTAAGGGTCTACGACCTCGATGCTACCGCTCTCGACCTTGTCATTTGCGGACATGGGTTCAGAGTCTGCAACTGTCAATTCGACAGACTGAACCTGCTCAAGGTCACTTGGCGTGGCATCGTCAGACGTCTGGCCAGATTCAGGTTCACCCACTTGTGACCGTTCGTCGCTAGCATCAATAGCCCTCAAAATCTCGTCTAAGTCTGGGGATCCTGGCCCACTGACGCTTGGCTTGTCGGTCGAGCCTTGCTCAGCTTCGTCCGACTTGCCCAAAAACTTGTCCCAACTAAAGTCTTGTGACATTCTGCACCTCAAGCCACCATCGTTGACGCAGCTTCAAGTCCAGCCACGCCAGCAAAAATCAGCGACTTGAGTCTATTGTCGGTCAGGTCTAACGTCTCCAATATCCATGCGGGAATTAAGTTAGAATCGATTTGTGCCACGGAGAGTCCGGACCCCAGGTACCGGACAACTTTGGAACCAAGGGCAACAGTGGCCCTCAAGTTGTTCGTCGGACTGCTTTCTCGGGTAGGAGTGAAATAATTGAGCCCAAGGATGAGCACCTCTGGGAACCTCCACTTCTCGGCGGCTGCCCCGGCCAACTGGACATGGTCGCAATTGAAGACGGCCCTCTCCGCTAAAACATCTGGCGCCCCTTGGTCGACCGCGGCTTGCACTTTTTGGTACTTTTCCCCATCGAACCGATCGAGAAGAGTTTTCCCAAGCAAGTGCAGTAGCCCGCAAGTGTAGGCTTCGTCTGCTTTGACCTGTTCGATTGAGGGAGCAACGACCTGACAAAAAAGCGCTGTTTCCAGGGACTGTCGCCACCAATGTCGGCGTCGAAGCGAGCCCGAGTCGGTTTTGCCGATGAACAAGTCAAAGGCTCCGACAGTCATAGCTATTTTCCTGACCCCCTTGAACCCAATGAACATGACGGCTTCCCTGATTGAAGTCACCTTTTTGGGCAAGGCGAAAAATGCCGAGTTTGCCTGGGCCAGCAACATGGTCGAAAATCCAGGGTCGACCAGAATTGCCCGTTCAAGCCGGGCGACATGGCCCTCGGTGTCGCCAGTCGCTTCTACTATTTGGCCAATGACTTGGGGGAGGACGGCAACATTTTGGATCAAACTGAGGATCTCTGCGATCACCGCTTCTGGAGTGTGGGCTGGCTCCCGGACTTCTTCCTTGGCCGATACGACTTCTAGCCTGGATCGCCTTTCCATGACTGATCACGCATAGATGACGCGAAGAATCTCTTCTACCGTCGTCGATCCCATCAAGATTTTTGCCATTGCGTCCATCTGAAGGCTCTTCATGCCTGCCTTCATTGCTAAGGACCTGATGACATGGGCGGGGTTCCTCTGAAGGATCTCGTCTCGGATTTCGTCGTTCATGAATAAGAGTTCATGAACGCCAGACCGGCCCTTGTACCCTGTGCCCTTGCACGTGTCACACCCCCTGCCCTTAGTCAGAGTGACCATGCCGCCGGTGTCGTCTCCGAGCCCATCTGGAACTGGCAGCCCGAACCTGACAAGCTCTGCGACCGAGGCCTCGTATTCAATCCGGCAGTTCGGACAGTTCTGACGAACCAAGCGCTGGGCCAGGACACCTACGATGGATGAAGAGATCAGGAACGGCTCGACTTCCATGTCGATGAGCCTAGTTGGTGCCGACGCAGCGTCATTCGTGTGCAGAGTTGAGAACACCAAGTGGCCGGTCAGAGCTGCTTCCATGGCGATCGTGGCTGTCTCGTTGTCCCGCATTTCGCCGACCATGATGACGTCCGGATCCTGGCGAAGCATTGCGCGAAGGCCCGCAGCAAACGTCATGCCGGCCCGCACATTGACTGAGCATTGATTGATGCCGTCAATCTCGTACTCGACCGGGTCTTCGATTGTGATGATGTTCTTGAGACCGTCGTTGGTCTCATTGATCAAGGAGTAAAGAGTCGTGGATTTTCCCGAACCGGTGGGACCAGTGACGAGGACAATCCCATAGCTCCTAGACGCGAAGTCCTTGAGCATGTCGTAGTTGTGCTTGAGGAACCCAAGCTTTTCGAGGCCGATACTGATGCCGCCTTTGTCGAGGACACGCATGACGATTTTTTCGCCACCCACGACTGGCAATGTGCTAACGCGGAAATCGAATTCGCGACCCCCGATGACCGCCGATATCCGGTTGTCTTGCGGCACCCTTTTTTCGGCGATGTCCATGTTCGCGACGATCTTAAACCGGCTTGTCAATGGAGGGATGACTTTCTTTGGAAGCCGCATGACTTCGTTCATGACCCCGTCGATTCGGTAGCGAATGATCAGCTCTTCTTTTCTCGGCTCAATATGAATGTCGCTGGCCTTGTCTTTGACAGCCTGGGTTATGATGAGGTTGGCCAATCGGATGATCGGGGCATCTTCATGACTCTCGGCGTCTGCTTTTTCGTCTTCTTTGGCAGTGTCTTCGGTGCCAAAGTCTTTCATCACGCCCATGAGCTCGGCCGTGACGACACCGCCGTTGTAGACGATTCCAAGGGCGTTCAGCAAGTCTTCTTCGACTGCGATCAGCGGCTCGATCTCAAATCCTGTGTGCGACCTGAGTTCGTCGATGACGAACACATCCAGTGGGTTCGCCATGGCCACAAGTAGTCGACGGCCCTGGGCATCTAGAGGCAGGCACAAGAACTTTCTGGCCAACTGCGGTGAGATGAGGTCAAGCATCTCCTCTTTTGGCTTAAACTCACGAACGTCAAAGAATGGGATGCCCCAAACTTTGCCCATGCACTTAACTTTGTCCCGCTCTGAAATGAGCCCGAGCTCAACAAGGATGTTGCCGATTGGGGTGGTGCCCCCGTTTTCGATTTGCTTGCTGACGGCGAGTTGAAGCTGGTCCGTTGATACCAACCCTTCCTCGACAAAAAGTTCGCCCGTCAACATCCCTGCCTTTCGTTTTCCACATTCAAAAGTCTCTTGAGCCGCGGAAAACTACTAGGGCCGGTACTTGTTGTTCCAGATTCCACTCTTGCATCTAA
Organism: Chthonomonadaceae bacterium; assembly: GCA_016788345.1. Classification (GTDB taxonomy): domain Bacteria; phylum Armatimonadota; class Fimbriimonadia; order Fimbriimonadales; family Fimbriimonadaceae; genus JAEURO01. Next base: position 892 of record JAEURO010000145.1, on the reverse strand, counting down.
ACGAAAGCAGACTCTTGAGTTCCGATCTGCTCTAAACTCGAAATTCGAGAGTTTAGCGCGCTACAGATTGCTTTCTTCGCCGTCCGTAGAAGGTCGCAAGGCCAACTGCGAATGCTATGATGCTACCTGGCTCGGGAACGGTTGTAATGTTGCCCGTGTTGCCATTAGTGCCCGGGAAGAGCCCATCGACTTGCACGTGGAAACCAAGCCGTTCAACGTTGTCCAGACTTAGACTCGAGTAAGTGAACGACTCGCTTCCGCCTACCGTAAGAGAACTGTTTGGATTGGTCTTCCATCCAGCAACACCACCCGTGCTGGCGTTGGTGTTGTTGGTCGTCCACGGGCCAAAGTTGCCCGTAAAGTCAGAATTCGATACAGCCAGGTCGTCGTCATCTGAAAGGTTGTAAAACCCCATGATTTTTGTAACGTGGTACGTGACACTTTGATAGACAAAAGTCGGGTCTGCACTGGTTTGAACCAGGAAAGTGAGCCCAGCGTTTGAGGTTGTTACGCTGATTCCGCTGATCGAATCGGCGGCCAGAAATGAGTTTCTGGTCTGGGCAATCGAAGTGACCGTTAGGAAGCTGGCTGTCAAGAGGCCCAAACTGACTCGTGAATTCATAGAATCACTGAACAAGCAACTCTTAGTCCGCTTTTCCGCAATCTGGCGATTTCTTGCGAAAAACTGTTAATTTTTTGAAGCTTGCGAGGCTCTACGACACCGGTACCGGTATCAATCCACTTGTTGCAATCCTCTTGACAGCCTCTGCAAACCGCTCGCCGTCCTTGTCTCCAACCAGCGTCAGCGACATCCGGACGTAGCCTTCACCCTCGGAACCATAGCCGTTTCCAGGGATCACAAGGACGTGGGCCTTCTCCAATAGGGCACCGG
>JAEURO010000144.1 GCA_016788345.1 Chthonomonadaceae bacterium | reverse complement strand
CGGCCTTGTGCCAAAAATTTATACTCTGATCCTTGCATAATCCTTATGTGTCCCATGAGGCGGTGGCCTGTCTCCACTGCACATCAAGGCTTGGTGATAAACGTCAATGATAGAGTCTGCCATCGCTCTGACTGTCAGTCTCTTGGACATGGCAAGAGCCCTTTCGGCCATGGCTTCATAGAGAAGAGGGTCCTGGAAGAGTGACAGGACTTGGCAGGCGAACGCATCGGGATCGTTACCGACGACGAAGCCATTGACACCGTTTTCGACCGAAGCCGAAGCCCCGCCTCCTCTGATGACGACGGCAGGCAGCCCGTAGGACATGGCCTCGTTCACGACAAGCCCTTGGGTCTCAGTGATCGAACAAAATGTAAAAACATTGGCGGCCGCATAAAAACGTCCGAGTCCGGCGCGAGGGACAAACCCAAAAAACCGCGCTTGGTCTCCAATTCCCATTCCCCTCGCCTCGCGAGAGAGGGCGTCCCTTGCCGGGCCGTCACCAACGACCCAAAGCTCCGAGTTTGGCGTGGAATTGAAAACTATTTTCGAGGCGTCAAGCAGAGTCTTCATGTTTTTTTCGACTGCAAGGCGTCCTGTGTACAGCATGACCTTTCGTAGCGGCGAGACTCCAAGCTCTCTCCGCAAAGCGTCTCCGTCGGCTTGCTCAGGCTCCGGGACTCCGGTCGGCACGACTGTGACTGGCTTTGTCACCGAGTGTTTGTTGAGCCACCTCTTGGCTGCAGCACTCGGGGTCACAACATGATCGACACAGTTGTAATAAAAATTCGTGTGCTTGGCAATCTTGTACCTGAGATAGAACTTAGGGAAAAACGGGACGTAATGCACGTATTTGTCGTAGAGGGTGTGGTACGTTGAAACCACTGGAATTTCGCAGGACTGAGCCCACCGAAGTCCTACAAACCCTACAGTGAAAGGAGAGTGAGTGTGGACGATGTCGAAGTTTCGCCGCTTAAACTCGTGGAACCAAAAGTAAAATGGCGGCACAGAAAGAGGGTAATCCTTTGTCCATGGCGTATGGATGGCCGGGAATCTCGTCACATTTGGGTCGCTGTCGCGGTGCCCTGGGTAGCTGGTCGTATACAGAAAGACACTGTGGCCATTTGCGCGCAGTGCCTTGATCAAGGCATCGACACTAACGCTGACACCATTGAGTACAGGCAACGCACTGTCCGAGAATATGGCGATCTTGAGGGGTCGCACCGGTCGAACCAGTTTACTCGGGAACCCGTCCGTGTCGGTCGACAAAGGCGACAACCGAACTCAGGCGAAATCGGCGCTGTCCCCCGGGGGTCCGGTGGCAATCGAGCCAACCACGCTTTGTGTATCTTCGAATCGTTGCCGGACAAACACCGAGCAACCTGCTGGCTTCTTCAAGGGTGATCTCCGGATCAAGGAGCCTCTTGATCATGTCTTCCCGTGATTCTTTGAAACCATGGTTATAGTAGTGTGACGTCACGCTGTCCGTAAAAAACTTTCCGAGAAACTCAATGTTTTTTGGCAGGTGGTCCAGTAGATTCTTGAATTCTGGATCGAGCGTTTCACGGGACGCATGGCTAAAATCTCTCCGTGGGCGTGGAGCGCTTAGGGCCGTCTTGCGAAACTTAACACCTTTTGGCTTGGCCAACGCAGGTTCAGGCTTAGCTTCCTGTGAGGCAGCTTCTGGTTTTTTGCTATCGAGAAACGCGTTCTCTATGTATGCAAGCGGGTCGAATTCCTTGTGTACAGGCATGCGAACCAATTTTCACTATACATCACTCGCGAGCGATTTGATGTCCTTTTTTTTCATTTCAAACAATTAGCATGGAATCGCCAAAACTCAGGAACCGATATTTTGCTGCGACCGCCTGTTCGTAGGCAGTGATGACCTGCTCCCGCCCAGCGAAAGCAGCCAGCATGCACAGCATCGTCGTACGAGGAAGGTGGAAGTTTGTCAGCATCCCGTCGACGACCTTGAATTCATATCCCGGAGTGATGAAGAGGCTAGTCAATCTTCGTCCAGGTTCGACCCTTCGCGTCCCATTGGCTAAGGATTCCAAAGTCCTGACAGAGGTTGTTCCAACAGCAAAGATCCGCCCTTTGCAGCAAGCGACTGCATCTGCGGTTTCCTCTGGAACCTCACACATTTCACCATGGATCGGGTGGTCCTCGACGTTCTCGCTGGCCATTGGCCGAAAGGTGTCAATGCCGACATCTAGCGTGACATGGGCGGTCTGCACCCCTCTTTGTCTCAGCTTTTCTAGCAAACCAATCGTAAAGTGCAACCCAGCGGTCGGGCTCGCAGCACTTCCGCCTTGCCCGCCATACACGGTTTGATACCGAGACTCGTCGGCTAATGTTGTGCGAATGTAGGGCGGAAGAGGTATTGACCCGGACTCTAAGACCCGTTCTGGCTCATCGAACTCAAAATCCACGAGACCCTCACTATGGTTTTCAACGACGATGGCGGTCAGTCCCTCTACAAAGAGGACTTCCATACCCGGCAACATTTTCTTGGCCGGTTTGGCGAGGGTCGTAAAGATGCTGCCCTTCCGAGACAACACAAGCGCCTCAACTTTTGCTCCGCTCCGCTTTTGTCCGATCAGGCGCCTGGCCGTGACCCGCGTATCGTTCATGACAAGCAAGTCTCCGGGAAGCAAGATTTCGGTCAGATCCGAAAAAGCCAAGTGTTCGATCTCGCCGGTCCTGCGGTTTCGCCAGAGCATCCTGGCTTGGTCTCGCGACTCAAGCGGCACCTGTGCGATGAGCTCTTCCGGGAGACTATAGTCGAAGTCGCTCAGCTTCATTTCTTGACTGCAGCCACAATGTACAGGATCAGGGTCGCTAAAGCCGAAAGGAGGACCATGCTGACTATTGGAACATAGATCGAAAGCCCAGGTTTTTCAACCACGATGTCTCCTGGTAGTCTTCCTGGGCGATACCCAGGAAAGAATTGGTTGACCATAAGAAGTAGCGCACCGAGTGCCGCTATTCCCAACCCGCTGATGACCATGTACTTGCCGAGCTGGCCCATACAAGTAGAGTACTGCCTCCGCGAAGTCCGGGTTGGCCCTTAAAAGGCTGCTGTTTCACTCTTGGGATCGCCAAGGGATCCCGAAATTCAGAATTTTCACTTCATCTGGGGTTGTGCTGCCATCCAAGCGAACCTATGCCTCAATCCCTGCCAGTCCAAAACTTTCTCAGGGAGCTAGCTATCGTGTCCCTTGGCATCCTAGTCCGTCTAAACCTTGTCTGAGCCTAGTTCACCGGCGCAAAAGGAACAATGGCTACAGTCATTGAGCCCGGCTTTGCCTCTGGCAATTACCTCGCTTCTTAGTAAAACAAAACACGTTCGAAAGGTTGATGGAGATGATAGGATTCGAATTCATGAACTCAGCAGCGCAATGCTCCAAATGAACTAACTTGTTCTTGGGTTTCTCCTGATTTTGAACCCAAACAACATATGCAGATGTAGTTTGCAGTTGGTTCTTCAGCTGCTGGCTCGTCAGCTCCGTACAGCACAGCCAAGGTATGGACAAGACCTTTGCTGCGGAGCGGGTTTTCAAGTCCTGTTCAATGTTGAATTCCAATCGAGACCGCTTTTGGCCGCCTAGCTCAAGGCCATATCCAGTATCTTTCGCCGTATCAGGCGCCAAACTTGTGTTCTCCCAATCCCTTTCAAGTCCAACTCCGACGGACCGTCAAACTCGTGGGTCTCTTCTAGCGCCTGACGGACCTCATGTGAGACCGCAATGGTGCCCGGATCGGCTGAACTCTCCAATCGTGACGCGAAGTTTACGGTCGGCCCCCACAAGTCGTACATCAGGCGCTCTGATCCCAAAACTCCAGCGACAACTGGCCCAGTTTGGAATCCAATGCGGACCTCGACTCCCGCTGCGTTCGCTGTTCCCCGCAGCTCCAGCGCCATATCGGCAATCTGGGCAACATGGTCTTCGCAGGGTTCAGGAACTCCTCCAGCAACCATGTAGCAGTCGCCTACGGTCTTAATTTTTACAACGTTGAAGCGAGTCAGCAGCGCGTCAAAACGGGAGAAGAGATCACTCAGTAGTCCCAAAACCGTTTCAGGCGGCTTGCTTGCTGCAAACTGGGTGAAGCCGATGATATCGCAAAAGAGCACTGTGGCCGAATCGTGATGTTGTGCAATCAAGTCGGGTGACTCTGACAAGCGATCCGCGATCGATGGAGGCAGCACGTTGCGCACTAGAGCTCTGGATTTCTCCTTTTCGGCAACCAGCGATCGCTCAAGCAAGAAGGCCCGACGATCTCTCATCTCGTTCAGATAGGAGGCAAGGCACAGAAAGACCGCTTCCGTAACCATGAGCACGAACATCAGGGTCGCATCGTCTGACCACAGTCCGCGATAGCTGAACGTCCATGCTCTCGCCGCAACCATCGCTGCACAAAACAGAATCGACGTTCGAAATCTCGTTTGCAAAGTCGCGACAATGATGATCAGGTACAGCAGGTTGATGATGATCCCAATGGCAGGATGTGGCGACTTCGAAGTGAATCCGACGGCGACCTGAGCGAGGATCGCGGCGATGGCCAGGAATGGCGTGGCATAGTGTCGGAGCCTGTGCACAAAGGCCATACCCAGAAGCACAAAGAAGAGACCGGTCAGTGACTTGTCAATGAGTCCTGTTGCTTGGTCAGAGCTCGGACCCCTGGTGAGAACACCCAAAAGCCCAAAAAGCGCTAAAACTGCAAAGACGACGCGAACTCTACCAAGAGTTGCCGCCGTGTGCTGCTCGGCAAAGGCCCCTTCCAAGTCAGGCTCAAACCGAAGTTTGCGCGCGCTGCGAATCTGATCTTGGCTGAGTGTTTGGTCGGTCATTGGCGTACGACTTCAAGAAAGGGTACCGCAACGATGGGGCTACCGCTCTCCTAGCGCTGACCCGCAGAGACAGCACGACGGATAATGCGATTGAATAAACTCGGAAGAAGCGTTCACGCTGTAACGAGTGTCTTGGGCAACCGTTTAGCCACCGGCAATGTTGTAATCCGGCCTTAACAGTTTAGGAACAATTGGTAGGAACCACTTCAGGTTCTATTGAATCTGGTGGAGGCGAGGGGACTCGAACCCCTAACCCCCTGCTTGCAAAGCAGGTGCTCTCGCCATTGAGCTACGCCCCCGTGACCGAGGAACCGAATGATACCGCGAACCGACCTCTCTTGTCCAAGACCTGGGCTCACTCATTGCTGAAGACGAATCTCCACCGACCAATCGCGGAGATCGAGGTCAGGGTCGTTCGAGCCTCGGACGTCTTCGCTCGAGGGTTCAAGCTGAGTTTGCGTGTTCGAGATGGTTCGGGTCGATTTGGTCTGAAACGTCAAAAAGGTGTTGTCCTGACTCACAATGTTTCCATCGCCAAAAGCGTCCCAGTCATGCCCTGAACTCGATAGCGCTAGCCTGTCCATTGTCAAGATGTTGCACTGTACGGACTGGATCGAGTTGACATCGGCAGCCGGGACGAGTTGACTCATGTCAATCTCGAACTTCAAGATGTTGGGCCGTCCGCCACCTCTTGGATCCTCAAAGTTGATGGCTACCCCTGTCTGGAACCGGTTGTTGAGTTGCGTGTCTTGGAACTGCCAAATTTCGTAGGGGTTTGTAGAGCCGGGGTTGAATACGACATAGTGTGTGCAGTTTCCCGCTACAAACCCGTTTCCGCCGAACGATGTTACGGGGACTGGGCCGCGATCCCTAGGGTTTGCGTCTGTTGAGAGCCTTAGGGCAAAGACATAGATGTAAGGCTGCTGGCCTCCAGTTAGGCCCGTTCTGACTTTTCCCGAGAGCTTTGCTGTAAAGACCAACCTTTTGGTGAGAAGGTTGTCACCTGTCTGCGGAAACTTGGCGCAACCGAAGCTAAGAGCGATCAGCCCTGCTGCAAACGGAACAAGATTCTTCGACAGTTTTCGCATTGGACGACCCGGTCTTCGCTAATGTGCTCGAACGCCTTTTCGGGGACATGCATGCCACATGAACCACACCTGTGGTCGGTGGTGACCATTGCCATTCCGACGTCCAGCTTGACTCGCAGTTTCTCATATTGTTCTACCAACCGGGCAGGGACGGCCTTAAACGCGCTGGGCCTCTTTGCTGCCCAGGCTTTGAAGTCTGACTGGAGTCTTTCATGCTCTGCTTTAGCAGACCTTTGCTTCTCAGCAATCGCTAATTTGAGTTTGGAGATGTCTTCTAAGACTGTGTGAGCCACTACTTTGGCCACGGGGATTTCTTCCCAGAGTTCCAAGATACGGGCATCGTTTTCCGCACGCTTATCAAGCGCGACCGACTTGTCTTTCTCTAACGCTGCGATCTCGCGTTGGTTCACGACCTTGCCGCCATAGAT
>JAEURO010000143.1 GCA_016788345.1 Chthonomonadaceae bacterium | reverse complement strand
GATATCCAAGCAGTAAGAGAAGCGCGATGGAAGATCCCCGTCCTTCCGCCCTCATTCAGAATCGTCATTGATGGACCGGATGAGGATCAAAGGGTGGTCGACAGCCTTGTGGCGAATGTTTATCTCGGTACCTCGCGAGATGCTCCGAGCGGCCCTTTCGGCGTGAGTTCCGAAAAGTACGGCCGCCATATTTTCTGGGACAGTGACATATGGATGTTTCCGACCTTTGCATTGACGGATCCAGATCGCGCCGCCGCTGTTTCACGGTTTCGCATACAGACTTGGCGGGACAATTCGAAAGGCAAGTTCTCTCCGTTTGCTTGGGAGACTGGCCGATCAGGAGAAGATCTTACACAAAAGCCTCATGATAGACAAATCCATGTGTCAGGCAGCGTTGCCTTTGCGATCGCACATGCTTCAGCACTTGGACTTGTAAGCCGGGACACCGCGCTACAGGTAGGCAAGTCATGCGATCTGTTTTACCGCCGACGGTCCAAGAAGAGCGAGACTGGTTTATTCGGACTCCTAAACGTCGTGTCACCTGACGAACAGAGGGACAACGCGGACAATGACCTCTATACAAACTTGGTGGCACAGTGGTGCAGCGACTTTTCATCGGGGAGACCGTTTGGCACGGGACAGAAGGTCTACGATTTTCCCCGCGACTCGGAAACTTTTCTCACCTACGAAGACGACTCCTTGTCGGGCTACAAACAGGCTGCCGCGTTATTGTCTGTCTGGCCATTACAGTATCCAGAATGTGAGCGTGAAGCCCGCCAGCTACTGGGCCGCTTTGCGGGCAAAACAGCTCCTAATGGCCCTGCCATGTCTCTGTCGGTCGAGGCTATTGTCCAAGCCAGGTTTCTTGACTCCGACATAGCCTATCAAACCTGGCGAGGGAGTTGGAAGAATTACACAACTGAACCTGACTACGACTTTCACGAATCTCCTCAGGGGCCTTCGTACTTCCTGACCGGAGCCTGCGGTTGCATCAACACAATCCTCTATGGCTTTGTCGGACTGAGGTTCAATGACAAGCCAACATCGAGGGCCGCTTCAAGCCTTCCGTTACGAGACGGTTGGACACTGACCGTCGATCCCAACTTGCCAAAGGCCTGGTCTTCGATCCGAGTCGAGGGCCTCAAAGTCTTAGGACAGAGGTACACATTGAGAGTCACTCGAACTACTGCAGAATTCGTGCCTGTCCTCCATCCTGACGACTCAGCATTTATACAAGGAAATCGCCGATAATTCAGTTAACACATGCGAAGCCTGAAATATGCCCACTCTTTTGAGGTCGTCCGTCAGCTTCCTGACAACTTGAGCCCACTCACCCAGCTGGCTTACAACTTTTGGTGGACGTGGAACCACGAAGCCAGATCGCTTTTCCGTGACATCGGCAGAGATTTGTGGGAACAAGTTGAACACAACCCAGTAGAACTCCTAAACAATCTTGGACAGGACGAAGTCGATCGCCTGAGCCGTGACGATATTTTTCTCGCCAAGCTCAAACTTTGTTCTGGCAGGCTCGAGAACTACTTGGCAGGGAAGACTTGGTTTGACCGTAAGTATCCAGGCAAGCGCGAAACTACCACGATCGCATATTTCTCCGCAGAGTTCGGGCTTAGTGAGGGTTTGCCAATATACTCCGGCGGCTTGGGTGTCTTGGCTGGAGACCATCTCAAGGCGGCCAGCGACCTCGGCTTACCGTTAGTTGGAGTCGGATTGCTCTATTCACGCGGCTACTTTCGACAGTCCCTGAGTCCGGACGGATGGCAACAAGAGAGATATCCTCAGTACGACTTCTACAAGCTTCCTTTGACCTTGTGCAGAGATGCGTCAGACAAACCCTTGCGGATTACCGTCGAGTTTCCGGACAGCGAAGTCCTCATTCAGGTTTGGAAAGCCAAAGTGGGGAGAATCGAACTCTATCTGCTCGACAGTAACCTCTTAGAGAATTCTCCTGACGAGCAATCTATCACGGACACTCTTTATGGGGGTGACGAAACGATGCGGATACAGCAGGAGCTGATCTTGGGAATCGGTGGCTATCGTGCCCTTGCCGCACTGGGTAAGAAGCCGACGGTCTGTCACATGAACGAGGGCCACTCTGCTTTCCTGGCACTTGAGCAGATCAAACAGTTCATGCAAGACCGGTCATGTGACTTCCGGACGGCCAGGCAGTGTTGTGTCGCCGGAAACGTCTTTACGACCCATACCCCTGTGCCTGCCGGTTTCGACCTCTTCCCGGCGGATCTTGTCAAGAAGTACTTAACGAAGTACGCCATTGACCTGGGTTTATCCATCGACAAACTACTCAGCTTCGGAAGGATCGGGAGCTCCGGGACAGACGACCGGTTCAATATGGCCCTGCTCGCGATGGAGAATTCCAATCACGTAAACGGTGTTTCAAAGTTGCACGCTTCAGTCAGTCGCCGCATGTTTTCGGAACGCTGGCCCGAGTACCCAATCGAGGAAGTCCCCATCGACGCCGTGACAAATGGAGTCCATACCATGACCTGGATCTCGAGAAGGATGACCGAGTTGCTCGACGAGTATGCCAATCCATCATGGCGCGATGACCCGTCGGATCCCGAAGTTTGGAATTCTCTAGATTCTGTCCCAGACTCAAAACTCTGGGAAATCAGAGAAAACGAAAGAGGAGATTTCGTAAGGTACTGCCGCAAACGGCTCAAGATGCAACACCATCGAGCCAGCTCAGGACCGGTTGATATGGCGGGCATAAATGATGTGCTTGACCCCAGGATCCTCACCTTTGGATTTGCTAGACGGTTTGCGACCTACAAGCGTGCAGCACTTTTGCTCCAGGATAAAGAGCGGCTCAAAAACCTCCTGTTCCATCCCGACAGGCCCGTCCAGTTTGTGTTTGCCGGCAAATCGCACCCCAGAGACGATGGGGGAAAGAAGTTGATCCAGGACCTCGTCAACTTCATTCGGCATGAGGGTGCGGGCCGACGGATCGTGTTTCTTGAAGACTACGACATGTCAGTCGCCCGAAGAATGATCCAAGGTGTCGACGTTTGGCTCAACAATCCTCGGCGACCCATGGAAGCGAGCGGGACAAGCGGAATGAAAGTCGTCCCTAACGGTGGGTTGAATTGTTCTGTCCTCGATGGGTGGTGGGACGAGGGATACAAGAAAGGTCTAGGCTGGGCGATCGGAGACTCGCATGAAACCAGCGACGAGGGATACCAAGATTGGATCGATAGCAGGTCGCTCTATCATCTCATCGAAAACGAAGTCGCGCCGATGTTTTACTACCGGTCAGACGGGGGGATTCCGTCGGGGTGGGTAGAGATGATGAGGCGGAGCATGACCGAGTTGGCTCCAACGTTTTCGACAATACGCATGGTACGGGAGTACGCCAGCAGGTTCTATATGCCTTCATCGATCGCTTTCGAGCACTTGGCTTCTGACGGGCTCGAAAAGGCCAAGGAAGCTCTCAAATGGAGGGACAAAGTCCGGCAGTCTTGGAGTCAGATCCAGATCAAGAGTGTCCAGGACGAGGGCGCAACGACAAACTTGATCAACGACTCTTTTAAGATTCAAGCGCGGGTCAATCTGGGCAGCCTAGATCCATCAGACGTGCACGTCCAAGCGATCTCGGGACAAGTCGCCCAAGGGCGCGAACTCACCCAACTTGAGCTGAACAACCTTGAGCTTGTCTCAAGTGACGGAAGCCTCCACGAGTTTGTGGGGTCGGTCCGGTGTGCCGCCCCTGGGCACAGGGGCTACGTGGTCAGGGTCGTTCCAAGCCACGAAGATGTGATTGTAGCAGCTGAGCTTCCTATCGTGGTTTATGAGAGCGAGTGACTAGTCGAGCACTTTGGTCAAGGTGTGGCTGATTGACTTGGCTGCATAGTCCAAGAGTGAAAAGGCACGGTCATAGGGCAGGCGAGTGGGGCCCAAAAGAGCGACTGAACCAATTTCATCTTGTCGGACTCTGAACGGTCTTCTCAGAATTGAGAGGTCGTGCATGGCTTGGGATTCGTTTTCTCCTCCAATCGTCGCTCCGTCACCAAGCACAGCGGCATGGAGCCGATCCTCATCCTCAATGCTTGCTAAGAGGTTGCCGAGGATTGCCCGATCCTCCAAGAACTCGGGTTGCGAAACAACGTATTCCTGTCCTTCGACCACCAGATGGCCCCTCGTCATGTCTCTTGCCGTCTCGCGCAGGGAAGCAAAAACAGAGGCCAAGGCTGTCTTTAGGCTAAAGTCGTCCGAATCTGGGGCCTTCAAACGTTTCAATTGTGCGACTGTAATTGAATCTACAGAAAGTCTGAGAATGTCATTGATCCGGCCGATATGCAGGAGCGTCAACCCACTAGGAAATTCGACAGACCTGTTTTCGACATGTCCGTTATCAAACACGATGACAAGAAGACCGTGCCGCGGACCCAATGCTGTAAGGATTGAGTTCCTTATTTTCACCTTTGGGTCACGGGTTGTGGCCGCCACCGCCAAAAGATGGGTCAGGCGGCTCAGGGTCTTAGTCGTACCCTGCAAGAGAACCTTTAGAACGTCTTCTTTTGCGGCGTCTGACAGTCTTGTGGCTGACTCGCCTTTAGGAGCAGACAAAATCATGAGCTGGTCGACAAAGTAACGATAACCCAGATCGCTTGGGATACGGCCAGAACTTGTGTGCGGCTGCTCTAGTAACCCCAGTTCCGTGATTTCGGCCAGTTCGTTCCTGATGGTCGCCCCTTTGACGCCGAAGTCATATTTGTTACTGAGTAGGTCGCTTGAAATCGGTTCTACTGTGCTGACGTATTCGAATACGACTGCACGCAGGATCTCTTCTTTTCTTGGCGACAGTCGATCCACGTTAGCGTCTATTTTGACAGCATTAGCCTGACAACCTATGGCATGTCTAGAAAGTCCGATTGCCAGCCCCCGATAACTGTGAAAACTCTCAGGGGCTGGCAATGTGGAGTAGGCCTAAGGCCCGGGTGGTCGTTGCCCGTTTCCGTTCCTGCCTCGACGTCCAGCGGCCCTACCGTCTCCGCGGTCGTTGCCACGGTTCTTCATGTTTTCATAAGACTCTTGGTATGCGGCCCTGAAACTGTCGGGCAGAGCGTCAAACGATCCGCTCTTGGAGCCGGGGGAGAAACTTGTGTCTTGAAGTGTCCTTGTGATAGTTACATTGTTGGCCAACTCGAACACAAATGTGCGTGAAATCTGGGTTCCAGCGACGTATCCATCCCAGTTGATGACGGGTCTTTGTGGCCGTCCGCCCCCGTTCGGGTCTTGTGGCATTTCTGAGAACGCCTTTTCGCGCGCCATGTCACGAGCGGTCATGGTCCTTGCCAGGCCAGCGGTCGACTGAGTCGCCTTGGTCACCGGTTCTTCCTCAACTTGCATCGAAAGGAGGCTCATGGTCGAGACGCCGTTTGGAAGTAACTCGGTCCTCTCGGTCGCCAGGTTGCTGTTGAATCCACCACGACCTCCTCGGCCCCCCGGGCCACGGCCCTGCTGAACCCGGAAAGTCTCGATCGTGACCTGGGCTACCGCGCCAGATTGAGTCTGCGTCTGGGCTTGCGCAGTCACATTTGGTCCATCGTTGGAGTTGAACACCAGTCCGCCCAAGAGTTTGTGTGCAGACATTGAAACGGAGTTAATTTGAAGTTTCCGACCATTGGCCAGTGTTGACCGGGTGTTCGGCGACATTCCAGCCCACATGAGCAACATGTCCCTGTCGTCGCCATAAACTTGTCCCACGTCTCCAGCCGATGCCGGATCAACCATTCTAACAATGTTTAGGTCGAGTCCGCCAGACTGATAAGGAGACCTGGTCGCATAGACGGCGATGTCATCTAGCCTAGCCGACCCCTTTTGGGAAATTGCCTGCAAGAGAGTCTTGAGTGCGGCCCGGTCGACACGTGAATTTCGCGAGTCAATGCGGAACTTCGGGGCAAAAGTGAACCATCCGTCAGCAGAAGAAGCTTCGTAGCCCTCGTCGCTTGAGAGGGTCTTTGTCAAGGAATCCAGCGAAATGCCACTGGAGAGGACACGCCCTAAAGACGTCAAAAGTGAGTCGGGAAGAAGCGCCACGCAGTTTTTGTCTTGTGCGACCGTCTGAATGGCCTCTTGGACGTGGAACTGCAAGGGCTCATTGGCCGAGGGGTCTTTCATAAGCTTACTAAGCTGCGGATCGACTGTTGTGCCTTGATCGGGCCCACCGAAGCCTCTGCCCCTGCCTCCTCCGAACCCGCCGCCTCTGGCGAAGGCCTTTGCCGCCGCGATCGAAGCATCCGATAGCTTGAGTTTGTCGTTTGACCCAGCAGATGGAGCCGACTCACTCCCATTTTGACCCTGAGGCCCTCCAAAATTCTGGCCAAGCATTAAGTTTCCATTGCC
>JAEURO010000142.1 GCA_016788345.1 Chthonomonadaceae bacterium | reverse complement strand
AGGTCTTCGATTGACTTTCGCACGTGCATCAAGTCTTGGTTAAGTGACGAAAGCTCAGCTTGACTCTCATCTAATCCTGTCACGACTTGGTTCCAAGCCATGTCGATCCCATCTAACTCAGTTTGTACAACCTTAATCCTCGCTCCATTGAGCGCGCTTTGTAGCCGGGCCTTCTGTTCTTCTGCCTGCTCCTGGCGACCGAGGGCCAGAGACTGCTCAGCCAAGTCGAGCCTACTTTTTGCGCCGGACAAATCTGAATCTGAGCTTGCCAAGTTGGCTTCGAGCTCGGACATGGCCTCGATACACGACTGGTGCTCTCGCTCGGTGGCCGCAAGATCAAGTGTCACTTGCTCGATCCTTGTTTCGATAGAATCGCTTTCACCTGCGAGGTTCGATTCCAGGTCGTCGAGGTTGGCCAGTTTTGCCTTGGCAAGTTCGATATTCGATCTAGCTTGACCAAGACGGTTTCGTACTGCATCAAGGGCCTCCCTGGCCTGTGAAATCTTTGTCTCGAGTACAACGACCCGGTCAGAGCAGAGTCGTCCATCTAGTTCTAACTTCGCGAGTTTCTCCCGTTCTTGCGCCAATTGGACGGATTCTTCGTCGATGTCTTCAACAAGCCTTTGAACAGTCTGACTTGCTGTAAACAATTGCTTGGCCAAGAGACCGCTCTCGATCCCTTGGAGCGCTTCTAACGCCGCCTTGTAGCGGACAGCCTTTTCAGATTCTCGGGCGAGAGGGCTGAGTTGGGCCTCTAACTCATTGGATATGTCGCGAACTCGCGTCAAATGCTTTTCGGTGTCTTCTAGGCGTCTGACTGCTTCGGCCCTGCGCATACGGTACCGCTGCACACCTGCTGCTTCGTCGATCCACGCCCTACGCTGCTGCGGGCTTGCTGCCAGAGCTTGGTCGATATCCGATTGCCCTATGATCGCGTATCCAGACCTCCCTAGCCCAGAGTCACAAAGCAGATCGGCCACATCCTTAAGCCGGCACGCTTTCTTGTTTATAGCAAAGTCGCTTTGCCCACTCCGGTCTACCCTTCTTGTTACGCAGACCTCTGGTGTGTCTATGGGTAACTGTCCGTCCTCATTGTCAAAAGTGATCGAAACCTCGGCGAATCCTAAGGGCTTGCGATGGACACTTCCTGCGAAGACGACTTCCTTGCTTGACTGAGCCCTCACTGCCCTACTATTTGGCTCGCCTAACCCCCAAAGGATCGCGTCCACGATGTTTGATTTGCCACACCCGTTTGGGCCGACAATCGTGACGATGTCGCCCTCAAGGTCGAACTCCGTCTTGTCGGCAAACGTTTTGAATCCAAAAACTTTGACTTTCTTAAGCTTCATTGAGGCGGCGTGACATTTTCAGGACGTTTCGCCGCCTCCTAACAGACCGGAATGTTTTCCACAAGCTTCCTTGGCATACTCACTTTTTTGCGCCTCGAGGCGCCGAAGGGACAAACGGGCACTCCCACGCCCCACGCCCCTGAGTTCCTACAACGATCCGGTTTTGCGACACGCTGATACGGATGTCGATGACAGCACATCGAGGGAGCCTGTTGCCAAACCTGGTCCAGGTCGCACCATCGTCCATCGACCTATAGAGTCCGTCGTCAGTACCCGCAAATAGATATGTTTTGCCTTTGAACCGTTCAATTGTGACCACGTTGACCGGCACGTCTGGCAAATCCCCGTCGAGCGACTGCCAAGTCACACCTGCATCTTTTGTTCGCCTGATTTGGTCCGTGCCAAACTGAGAGACAGCCAAAAAAACCGTCGATGCGTCTTCTGGATCGATGGTGACTTCACGCGTCACCCGCGGCCATCCTGGAATGCTTGTCAGCATTTTTGTAAAGGTCAGGCCCCCGTCTTGCGACCGGCTTATGTTGCCGTCGTTTGTCGCCACCCAAATCGTATTGGGGTTCGACTTAGACAGGGCCAATGCTCTCACGGCCCCGGCCCCGTTCGAAAGGTCGGCACTGATTGCCGCCCAGCTTGTGCCGCCGTTTGTCGATCTGTATAGGCGATGGGTGGCCAAAAAGACACGGTTCGAGTTCGTCGGGTCAACCTCGACCGGAGAGAAAAACGCGGTCCGGTCCGAAGTACTGACACCAGACCCTGAGCTGCTCCATGTTGCTCCGCTGTTCGTCGAACGGAACAGGTTGCCAGCTCCTTGGTATTGTGCAAACCGGATCGATGGCGTCGATGGATTGATACAGGTGTACCCTCCGTCGCCACCGATGTAGTTGCCCCACACCGTTCCGTTGAGTTGGACGGTGCCATTATCCTGAAGACCGCCAAGTACAGTCACGTTGTCACTCGGACTCGTCGAGATTCCCGCGTAAAACTGACATGCACCGAATCCAGTGTTTGCGTTTGTCCACGTCGTTCCGTTGTTCGTGGAACGGTACACCCCGCCGTCGCAACCAAGCCACAGGCGCCCACTTGCGTCCCATGCAAGCGCATGGTTGTCGACGTGTTGGGCGGTGACCGTGGAAAAGCTTGTGCCTCCGTTCGTCGTTCTCAATAAGTCGAACCCTGCAAAGACTGCCGTGTCAGCGTTTGTCGGTTGGACTGCGACAGCACATAAGTACCAGCCATACGTTGCCTGGAAGCTGCCGACGGGAATCGAAGTCCATGTCGAGCCCCCATTAATTGACTTGTAAGCTCCAAGAGTGGATCCGTTGTTACCACTTGCGTCACACCGGTTGACAATTAGGGCGTAGAGCCGCTGTGGATCGCTTGAAGAACAGGCGATCGAGATTCGGCCCAAGTTTGCCGTCGGCAGTCCGCCGGCTAGCTTCGTCCAAGTCACTCCTGAGTCAACAGACTTGTAGACACCATTGCTTGTTGAACCGAACGGTCGTCCAATGGCGGCATAAACCGTGGACGGCGTTGAACCATTGAGCGCTAGATCTGTCGCGGCTTCGCCGGGAAGTCCACCTCCCAGTAGGGACCAACTCACTCCGCCATTGGTGGACTTATAGACACCGTAAGGGCCTAATCGGCCCGGGTGGCCTTTTGCTGCCGCTAACTCAGGAAAGCCTCCTGCCGCAGCAACCGAAGCGTAAAGCACTTGTGAGTTTGAAGGATCGATGACGAGCTTAGAAATGGTTTTGCCTGCGAACGGCGCCGTGCCGAGCAGTGTCCATGTGGCCCCTCCATCAATTGATTTCAAAACCCCTAACCCGTAGCGGCTATGATTGGCGTAATTGGCCTCTCCAGTCCCAACATACAATGTTTGTGGGTTGGTCGGGTCGATGGCAATGGCTCCGACAGAACTGGTTTGCGCTCCGTCAGTCTTTGGAGTCCATGTCCCTCCACCGTTGGATGTTTTCCAGACGCCTCCGTCTGCGCCCCCAATGTAGATGGTGTTGGGGTCTGTCGGATCACAGGCTATCGCTGAAATTCGACCATTGAATCCCCCGGAAATTGGTGACGGCCCAAGTTCTTTCCAGGTCTGACAAAAGCCACCATTCGGCACAACCGACAGGCCTAGGGTTACGAGAGCAATCGTCAAGATTTTGGTCACTTGCTTGCCCCCTGGACCGTCACGACCAATGTCGAAGAAAAGAGTTCCATTTTGGCCAGTGTCCCTGGATCAGGCTTCCGCAGATACTGAAACTCGATGACATACTGGCCGGCTGACTCTGGCGCAAACTTGACGACGCCGTTCCCAGCTGCTTTGAGCCGCCAACTCTTGCCAGAGCCGAGATTAGTGGCCGTAAGGGTTGCATTCTGGACTTTTGAACCTTGGACGACGGCCTCAAACGCTAACTCTCCTCCAACCCTCACTTTTGTGGGATCGACAAGCGAATGGATGCTAGAAGACAGAGAGGTTTCTGTTGTCGCCACCATGGAATCCGGCGACTTTTCGGGCCAGTCGGTGTCAAAAATAACCATCGTTGATCGACGGTGAGTCACCGTCAAGGCACTTTGGGGAGTAACCTGAGAATCGTGGTTCGGGACAAGTGCAGGATCGATGGTTTCTGGTGCTGGCGAAAATTCGATCCCGACGACAACCGGTCCAGGAGCAGGGACCGGCAACTCCAAGTGGTCCCCGACCAAAAAGTCTCCCAGCGAGTCTCGGTTTTCTTGAACCTGGCCAGTTTTGATAAAGACCCATACTGCCTCGAGCTGGGCCAAATTCTGACTTTCGATCTTAGGCCCAATGAGCCTGTCTACTACAAGTTTTGCCGTTCGACCTCTCACTACCGGCTCAAGAGACCGAAGGAGCAAACTTTCTTGGCCAAACGATAGAGTCGGAAAAATCAGCAGTAACCCAACTAGCTTAGATTTCACCATGGTTCCTGACATTGTACAGTCCGAAACCCATGAATTCTTCGTTCTTGTTGAATCCTGGTAAGTGCGTCAGTCGTGAAACTGAGTCTGGCCGTCAGGGATCCGGCCGCCAATAAGGGGTACCAAGAATTCATTCAGCGCCTCAGTCACGTCGGGAACGACTTCGCCGAGAAATCCGGGATCCGCCTCGTCTTGGACAGCTTTGAAGTCATGGCTACAAAGGGGCACAGTCACCAGCTTGCTCGCCGGGTTTCCTTTGACTGCCGCGAACACTCTCGCAGGGTCTACCTTTGGATTGATCGACTGATCGCTATCCCCATTGATGACAAGCACCGGGACAATGACCTGTCGGAGCAATCCGTAGGTGTTCATTGATGAAGCTTGCTTATAATACAAGCCAAATCTAGGTTCGACCGTCCCTCCTGCCCCAATTTCGAACTCTTGATTGATCTGGCCGCTTGACTTAACTATCTGGGCCATTTTTTCAAACTCGGCGAGTGAGCGGTCGACTGACAGCCCCGCACGAGAGCGTATCCGAACGAGCCGGTCCCGTACCGTGTCGAGCAAAGGACGGGCCGAAAATCCGAGCAAGCACATGGCTTGTGGCTGTATCCTGTGTGTGATCGCAGTGGCGATCAGCCCTCCTTCACCATGTCCAAGGATCGCACACTTACGGCTAGTGACCAGCTTCGTACCTAAAAACGCATGCCAGGCGGCTACGGCGTCTTCCGCCTGACTATTGAACGAAAAGAAGACTCGTTGTGCAGTAATGTCCGAGGGCCATTTGTCCGCATAGGCCCTTGTGGCCCGGTTGTCAAATCGAAACGTGACAATTCCAGCTGCAGCCAACCCTTGGGCTAACTGTTTGAGAGTGTCGCACTTGGCTTCCTTGTGGTTACCATCTTTGTCTGTCGACGGCCCGTCACCTAAGATTAGGACTCCTGGATGGTCAGTGTCCACATACCCTGCAGGGACCGTCAAGACGCCGTGCAACGTCAGGCCACCAGAGCCGACAAAAGAAAGCTTACGGTCGGTCGAGCGAGGAGTCACGGGCATATCGATCACATCCACCTGCCCGAGAAGCTTCTTTTGGCACCCCGCGGCCACAAGAAGAACCAAGTACAAGACTGAAAATCTGGAAAGGGAGCCCATCTCTTTCGACCATCGTCATTTTTGGCCAAATGTGACTGGGTTCACAGGATAGTCCCGCCATGAAGAACTTGACTGAGCAACTACCGCGATTATTCCGATAGAGACATGTTTGGTAGACGACAATATGAAAAAGAAAGGATTGAAGCTAGGCACCAAGCTCATAATCGCCTTCCTAGGGTTTGGGCTCGTGCCGCTGGTATTGGCAGCGGCAGCCGCGCTTAATAACATAAGTGTCTCTTCAAAGAAGGCTGAGGGTGCCCTAAAGTCAGAGGCAGACACGCTCATCAGTAGAATCGAACGAAACCTCTTTGAAAGATATGGGGACGTGCAGGCGTTTGGACTTCAGGAAGCCTTCTATGACACGAAAACATGGTCGACTGTCGGGGGAAAAGCCAAGCTTGTCAAGACGATGAACAGGTACCTGGCGACGTACACCCCTATTTACGAAATGTCTCTGCTCATCGATCTGAAAGGAGACCTCGTCGCGGTCACAAATGTCGACCACGAAGGCAAACCGGTCGACACGTCTGTCTTTGGCACCAAAAACTATTCAAACCAAACTTGGTTTAAGAATGCTAAATCCGGAAAATTTCTCTCAGGCGAGGCCATTACAGGCACTTGGGTAGATCCAGTCCACTACGACAAAGACTTTCAGTCCGTCTTCTCCGGGAACGGCTTGTTGATTGGATTTGCAGCCCCTGTAAAGGACGCCAGCGGAAAGCTGATCGGCGTCTATCGAAACTATGCACGACTCGAACCGATCGAAAACATTATCCAAGAAGGCTACAAGGAACTCCAAGATAGCGGACTCCACCGCCCTACGATAACGGTTATTGACAGAAGTGGAAAACTCATACTAGAATACGCCCCATGGAAGAGCAATAAGAAAGAGATTGTCTATGACAGTTCCAAAACTCTTAAGGAGGATTGGTCTAGCCACCCGTTTGTCAAACTCGCCATGGCCGGCAAATCTGGGTCTGGTGAAGCCCGTGACAAGGTCGTAGGCTATGTAAAGAGTGCTGGTGCATTGGGCTACCCTGGG
>JAEURO010000141.1 GCA_016788345.1 Chthonomonadaceae bacterium | reverse complement strand
TTCGATCGTGATGGGAGACCAGGTCTTGGGCGTGTCTTCTTGATCGAACCCCTTCTCGAAATCGCTGATCGGAAAAAACTCAGACAGTTCCCAGTTTCCAACAACGGGTGCGACGAGTTTGTTTTCAGCCAACCAGGCCTTAGCTCTTCGCATGTCCACCCGAGATTCAAGTGACGACAGGCCCTTGTTCATAAGTACAAGCTTTTTGTCCTCGTCCGGCGTTGGGGCCTTCATCGCAGGTGCAGGGGTCAAGAGGTTTCCATCGAGAGCCTCATCGGCCGTAGAGTTGAAGAATGCAAAAAGCTTGTAATAGTCTTCGTGGCTGATCGGGTCGTATTTGTGACCGTGGCATCTGGCGCATGCGATGGTCATGCCTAGGAACACTGTGCTCGTCGTATCGACCCGGTCAAAAGTGTTCTTTGCTTGAAACTCCTCGACAATCGCCCCGCCTTCGCTTGTCGTGGGGTTCATCCTGATGTAGCCGGTCGCAATTAGTTGCTCGGTTGTCGGACTCTGTAAAAGGTCTCCAGCGAGCTGCCACTGCGCAAACTTGTCGTATGGCAAGTCTTGGTTGAATGCACGGACCACCCAGTCCCTATAGGGATAAATCGCTCGTTCATTGTCAAGGTGAAGGCCGTGAGTGTCACCATACCGAACCGCATCGAGCCAGTATCTTGCTTGGTGCTCACCATACCTCGGGCTATCCAAGTAGCGGTCCACCATCTTTTCGTATGCCGACGGTGAATTGTCCCTTAAAAATGCATCGGCCTCCTCTAGGGTCGGTTGGAGCCCTGTCAATGTCAAAGCCACGCGCCGCAGCAGCGTCGCCTTGTCAGCTTCTGGCTCAGGTTTCAAGTGCTCTTGGTTCAAACGGTCAAGTACAAAGGCATCAATCGGGTTTTTCGCCCACTTCATGTCAGAGACTGCCGGCGGAGTTGGCATTTCAGGCCGGATCAGAGCCCAGTGTTTCTCATACTTTGCTCCCTGGTCGATCCAAGTTCGAAGTGTCTCAATTTGCTCTTGGGAGAGACGCGACATGCCACTGTCTGCCGGAGGCATGACGTCATCAGCGTCGCTCGTCTCGATTCGGAACATGACTCGAGAGTTCTTCGAGTCTCCAGGTTTTATGGCAAACCGTCCGCGACGCTCCAGTGTCGCACTGGCCTGGTTGTCTAACCGAAGTCCGCCTTGACCTTCTTTCGCCGCCGGACCGTGACACTTGTAGCAATGCTCGCTCAAGATCGGACGAACGTCTCTATTGAAGCTGACAGGTCGTTTTGGAGCAACGGAGTCCCGAGACAGGGCCACAGCAACAACGAACCCAAGACTGGCAACCAAAGCAAAGGTCTTTGCAGCAATTCGATAGAGACTCATCACCAGGACAATCATGGCATCTGACGGTCGCAACTGACCACACTTCCACTAGGTTCAATTCAAAAACCACATGTTTTTGCCGTGGGCTGTGCCAAACTTCTCGCCATGGATCCGCGCCGAGAGTTTGAGCTACTAATGACAAGGAGGCAACTGTTTGGACGCTCAGCAATGGGTGTCGGAACAGCCGCCCTTCACACGTTGTTACGCGGAGGTGGGCTTGCCCCAGGGCTTCTCGCAAGCGCGGCCACCCATGCCCAAGACAAAGGTCGCCCGGGGCTTCCAGGATTTCCAAATTTCGCGCCAAAGGCTAAAAGGGTCATCATGCTCTTTATGAACGGGGGGCCAAGTCAGCTCGATTTGTTCGATTACAAGCCTGTCATGCAGGAGCACTATGACGAAGACCTGCCGGACCGTATTCGCAACGGCCAGCGGATCACAACCATGACCAGTGGTCAAACAAGGTTTCCGGTCGCCCCGAGCGCTTATAAGTTCCAAAAATACGACAACAACGCTGATGGTCTTTGGGTCAGTGAGCTCCTTCCCCATACCGCGTCAATCGCGAAGGAGCTCTGTGTTGTGAAATCTATGTGGACCGAAGCGATCAATCATGACCCAGCGGTCACCTATATTCAGACCGGTTCACAACTGCCAGGAAGGCCCAGTCTAGGTGCATGGGTCAGTTATGGGCTTGGCAGCATGAACGAGGACCTTCCAGCTTATGTTGTCCTACACGCCAAAGTGAGCAGCGGAAAGGCCGACCAGGCACTTTTTAGCCGCCTTTGGGGCACTGGGTTCTTGCCCAGCGAGCATCAAGGAGTCAGCCTTAGGTCGTCTGGCGACCCAGTTCTCTACCTACAAGACCCTAAGGGACTCGCTCGAACTACACGAAGAGATATGTTGGACGATCTCGCCAAGCTCAACCACATGCAGCTCGACGAGTTTGGCGACCCCGAGATAGCTGCCCGCGTAGCCCAATACGAAATGGCATACCGGATGCAAGCTAGTGTGCCAGAGTTGATGGATCTCAGCAATGAACCTGACGATGTGTTTGAGCTCTATGGGCCCCAAAGCAAAGAGCCTGGTTCATTCGCCGCGTCTTGCCTTCTTGCCCGGCGGTTGGCACAAAAGGGAGTACGTTTCATCCAGATATGGCACAGGGGTTGGGACCAGCACGGCAACCTAACTGTGGACTTGCCCAGTCAGTGCAAAGACACTGACCAGGCCTCTGCTGCTTTGGTCAAAGACCTTAAGCGGCTTGGGATGCTGGACGATACGCTTGTCGTTTGGGGCGGTGAGTTTGGTCGCACAATTTACTGCCAGGGCCCCTTGAGCAAAGAGAACTATGGCCGAGACCACCATCCCCGATGTTTCACCCGCTGGATGGCTGGAGGAGGGGTCAAGCCTGGCATCAGCTATGGGCACACCGATGACTATGGGTACAACATCGTTGACCTTGACGGCAACGTCATCGACCCAAGCGTCGACGAATTTACACCTGGCGCGGTCCACATTCATGACCTAAATGCAACGATGCTCCACCTTCTGGGGGTCGACCACACGAAGCTGGCCTATCGATATCAAGGCCGAGATTTTCGGCTGACCGACGTCCACGGACACGTCGTCCATGACTTGATCGCATGAAGCGAACACATCTATGATTGCAATTATGGGCCAGCACGGTATGGTCATGACATGGGAACGCTTGAATCGATCAAGGACGGGAGCATTGTTCTCGCAGGTGCCATTGCCCTTGTCACTTTTGTGACCGGAACACTTGAATATCGGCGACGAGGCCGACAAGAACGTGCCGAAACTTTTGTCCAAATGCGACGTAGGTTCCAAGAAAACCCTCTCTTCCGAAGGTCCCTTGATCTCTTGTCATCTGACGACCCCACGGTGGTCGAAGTAAGTGTCCAAGACCGACGAAACCTTGTAGGGTTTCTGGAAGAGGTCGGACTCATGGTCAACTCTGGACTTTTGAGGCCCGAAGTCGCCAAGCTGATGTTTGGTGTTTATGTCGACTTAGTCGACAAGAGCGAACACTTTTGGGAGGGGTTAAACCGGGAAAGCAAGGATTGGACCGTGTTCCACCGACTCCGAGACAGGTTGAGAAACCTGGACGTTGAGTGCCTGGCCAGGGACGCCCGTCTCAAATTTTGAAGTCTTCGAAGGGCCAAATGCCAACCGGCCCGGACTTTGAGTCCGGGCCGGTTGGAATCGGGACGGTCGTCTCTATTTCTTTTCAGTTCCACCAGCAGGTGGTGCAACCGAAAGATCCGATGGTGGTGGATACTCAGGCTGATCCGGTTTACTGTTATTGAGCTCCTTTGCCGCCTTTGCAGTATCGGCTGGAGTCGTTTCGTCGGAGGCGCATCCACCGAGCAAGGACATGAGTGCCCCAGCTGCGAGGAGTGCCATAGCTGCAGTGAAATATTGACGTTTTTTCATGACTTAGCGAAGATCCCACATGTAGATGGATGTATCGAACACGCGGCCGTTCGAGTTTTGTCGAACGTTACAACCAGCAGCGAGCTGCTTGATGTCGATCATCTTAGCATGGCTGTCGACGAATCCGACGGTGACCTTATTGCTGTAATAGGGCCAAGCGCCGCCATAGACGTTCCATGCGTTAGGTGATTGCGGGTTCCATCCTCCAAAGTAGTATCGGCCAGTTGAGCCGCCCGGTGCAGGGGCCCAAGTGTCGGTACCGTCTTCCCAGAAGCGGCAAGGAGGATCGATTGGGAGCTGACCACCATCGAGCAGGCCACCGCTAGCGGTTCGATCGAAGATGCCGGTGAGGCTCATGATCGTCTGGGCTGCGTTCTCAGCTTGGGTCATGGACTGCGGGTTGAAATCAATGCCGCCCGGCTTGGTCGGGTTCCTGAAGAATCCGGTCCAGGACTGATAGTTCATGCCGTAGTCGGTCAACCAACCGAGGTTGTACAGTTGCTGGTCTCGCTTCAGGGCACCCTTGGTGTCCGGATTTGGGAAGTTAGCGTTGTACATTCGCGAGCGGATGCTGAACGGGCTGTTCGGAGTTTTGTGCATGTCATCGTTCTTTGTGTAAGGAGCGATGAGGTTGCCATAGCTTCGGTCTGGAGCCGTTGCCTGTGCAACGTCGAACGTGTGGTAGTACTCCCAGAGGAAGACCACGTCGTCAACGTCGGTGGTGTAGATGTTCTGAGCTGTCTGGAACTGCTTCATGTTGTTCAGACAAGCCGTCTTCTTGGCCGCAAGCTTAGCTTGGGCGAAGACTGGGAAGAGGATTGCAGCCAGGATCGCGATGATCGCGATGACCACAAGTAGCTCGATGAGCGTGAATGCTCGGTTTCGTTTCATATGTATTGCACCTCGAAGGGTCGCCTATTATGACGCATTTTCGTGCCAATTTGATCCATTGGCACAGCAAATATTGGAAAAAAAGTGGAACTGGAGAGGTTTCCCTGCCAGTTCCACAGATCATCCCAGTTTTTTTACTGGTGAATTAGTCGTCGTCAGTCTCTGCTGCGGCCAGATCTGCAAGGGACATGCCTTCAAAGGCTCCTCCCGCTGACAACCCGTCGATTTCCTCGGCTTCGACCAATGCTGTCAGGGACTGCTGGGCCCAGCTCGGTTGCGACCGGTCGACTTCGATGGCGATCTCCCGATAGGTCTTGATTCCAGTTCCAGCTGGAATGAGGCGGCCAATAATGACGTTCTCCTTTAGCCCGAACAAGACATCGTGCTTTCCGCGTACAGCAGCTTCTGTCAGAACCCGTGTTGTTTTTTGGAACGACGCGGCGCTTAGGTAAGAGTCCGTGGCGAGTGACGCTTCTGTGATTCCGAGCAGGATCCAGTTGGATGTCGCCTCTTTGGGCTCCCTCTCTTTTTCCTCGCCGTCGATCGGGTCGGTGTACTTGATTTTTGTCCCAGCTGCTATTGCTTGCCTTACCCGCTCATTTTCGCGATTAAACCTGAACCTGTCGATGATCTGTCCAGGGAGGAACGGGGTGTCGCCAGGTTCCTTGATCTGTCGCTTGCGTAGCATCTGTCTGACGATGACTTCGAGATGTTTGTCGTTGATGTCAACGCCTTGGTCTTTATAGACACTTTGCAGGTTCTCTACAAAGTACTCGTGCACGGCGGTCGCTCCAGCTAGTTCTAGCACTTCGTGGGGATCCAGAGGGCCTTCTGTGAGGGGATCGCCTTTGATGACCTTGCTACCCTTCTGCACCGGCAGGTTGCCGAGCGGCGGAACAAGGATAGTGTAGAACACCCGCACTTTTTCGACGTTGTTCTTTCGCAGCGCTTGCAGGACTTGTGTTGTCAGCTTTTGGCCGACGAGCCGCTCCAAGGCAGGATCGATCTTGCCGTCTTTGGCCTGTGGCCACTGTTGGTCGGCGGCAATATAAGCGTGTTTCTGGGCACCGATCTCGGTAGACACTTCGGCTTCGACGACAACCCATCGTCCATAGCTGGATTTCTGGATATCGAGGACAATGCCAGTCACAGGGCAAATAATGGCCTTGCCTCGCGGCTGTCGCCTAGCTTCAAATATCTCTTCGACGCGGACAATGCCGCTCGACTCGCCAGTCCAAGAGTAGAAGAACGTCTTTCGGCTTCTTTCCCAAAGTTTGCGGCTCTCGGAGTCCATCTTCTCCGCAGCCTTTTCAGCGGCTTTGGTCGTTCTCGCCGTCGCGGCCTTTTTCTTGGGTTCAGGTTCCTCGCCTTCGGGCCGGTTCATAAGGCCCTTGACGACAGACTCTTGAGACTCTAGAAGCCGTCCTGGATCAAATGTGGCCAAGTCGGTGCTCGTTGCTTGCTGGAAGTCTTCTTGGAACTGCCGGACAAACTTACCGGTCTTGTACTGGTTCGTTCGGGCGATTGTTTTCGAACCCGCGACACCGCCTGTGTGGAACGTCCGCATTGTGAGCTGGGTTCCGGGCTCGCCGATTGACTGAGCTGCAATTATGCCGAGGGCCACGCCTTGTTCGACCATGTGCCCGCTGGCCAGGTCGATTCCATAGCACATGGCACAGATGCCATGCTCCAGCTCGCATGTAATGGGGGATCGGACCTTTGCACCAATTCGGCTGTGTTCATCAATACCAAATCCCAAAGCAATGTACTTGTCTCCGATCTTTTTCTGTTCGTCTTCCGTATCGGCTGACTCCATTTCGGCATAGTATTCCGATTAGATCCGGTCCAGAGTATTGACTTGATTGAGAGAGACGAC
>JAEURO010000140.1 GCA_016788345.1 Chthonomonadaceae bacterium | reverse complement strand
AGAGATCGTCCCGTAATCGAAGGCGGGAAAGCTGGTCGGTAGCTCGATATTCCAATGGCTCTCGGCACCCGAGCCCTCGAAAGGCAAGTAGCGCTCGTCCCGTAGGTTGGTTTCGAAAAGGCCGCTGTCGTTGCCGGTCAACCTGAAAACACCAATGTTCACTCCATAGCCCATACACCGGGCCTTGTCGCCCGCATTCCAATTGTTACCGTATTGGTTGCACTGGTTTTTTCGATTAGGGTCGTACATGATGCCCCAGTTCTTGACATAAGGTTGAAACATCAATTGATACTCGTCAGTTCTGAAAGGGTTGCCGATCCATGCCTGGTAGGGAAAGGTGTCGTCCCAGTCGGATGCGTACATGAGGGCTGCGTTGCCCAGTTGCCTGATGTTGCTGACGTTTTGGGTGTTGATAGCTGCCTTTTTGGCTTGGGCAAAAACAGGGAAAAGAATGGCCGCTAAGATCGCAATGATAGCGATCACCACGAGCAGTTCAATCAAAGTAAAGGCTCTACGCACGGGCACATTGTACACAAACTTACTGCAAAATCAGCGATTTTGCTACCGATCAACCATAATGAAGCATGCGCAACGTGGCGCTCCTTTCTTGTTTAGCCCCTTGTTTTGCCCTCGCTCAGTACACTGGGCTCTATCCCGACGGTGTGGACGTCAGTCGGGGACCGATGCCGACCGAACGGTCGCTGCCAGGATGGCTCCAAGCTGACCCGCCAAGCACACCACCTCCGGTCGGCCCGGTCCATTGTGTTGCCGAGTACGAGCCAATGGACGGGATCATCATGGCCTGGGAAGGCACATCGGCCCAAAACTCGATCTTGACCGCGATGGCCAAGGAAGTCACGAGCGCCGATGGCGACGCCAAGGCTTACATTGTTTGCGATACCACTTCGGAGCGGGACACCGTGGCAAACACTCTCACCGCTGCCGGGGTCAACATGGGCCGAGTCCAGTTCCTCGTGACGACGACAGACACGATCTGGTGCCGTGACTATGGGCCCAGGTACGTTCTGCAGGGTGGCTGTCGGGCAATTGTCAAGCACACGTACAACCGGAACCGGCCAAACGACAACGTCCTGTCATTCGCCTTTGGCCAGCTTAAGGGACACAAAGTGTATCAAATCCCTCTTGTCCATGGCGGTGGGAACTACCATCTCGACGCAGTCGGACGAAGCTGGGCCACTCGTTTGATCGCTAACGAAAATCCGACTAAGACTGAACCGCAAATCGTCCAGCTATGGCAGGACTATCAGAATGTTACAACAACTCTTACGGATCCATTCCCGACCTCAGTCGACAGCACCCAGCACATCGACATGTGGGTGCAAGTCGTTGCGGACGACAAAGTGATGGTGAGCGACTGGCCTCAGGAACCCGGCTCTCTACAGGACAATATCTGTGACGCGACCGCCGCGGCAATGCAGGTCATGGGATATCAGGTCTATCGCTTACCGGCCTTCCGAAGCGGCGGCACGCACTATACATACACAAACGTTGTGATGTGCAATGGGGTCGTCATCGTGCCGTCGTTCTCTGTGGGATCGTACAACGCACAGGCTTTGACCGCCTGGCAATCCGCTTTGCCCAACAAGAGGATCGTCCAAATCAACAGCCAGGCCCTCGTGACATCAGCAGGAGTTGTCCATTGTGTTGTCATGCACGTGCCCCGCTACACCAATGGGAGCCTGCCTAGTGCCTATTGTGCTTCCCCGAACGGTGGGGAGACCCTGACTCCTGGACAAGTGACCAAAATCAAGTGGGCCACAGACGATGATGTTTCGGCTACCTCCGTCGACCTGCTCTTGGCCCAAGACGGGACTAACTTTTCGACGGTTGTGGCCACTGGAGTGACAGTGGATTCGGACTTTGACTGGGCTGTCCCCGATATCTGGGCGCCAGGTGCACGTTTACGCGTTGTGGCGAGAGACGGGGAAGGAAACACTTCGCAAGATGACAGCGATGCCAGCTTCAAGATCAATGGAACCGAATTGCCGGCGCTCGCAGACTGGACGGTCAACCGGGGAACCGTCTTAACTGGAGGCCTGAACGACCTTCGAGTGTTGGATCAGACGTACACATCGATCGAAAGGCACAACCCAGCACTTCCTGACCCCTTTGGAGGACCGCAAGTCCGGTTCACGGTCGGCGTTTCCACGACCGTACCGAACCCCGCAAGCCTGGACGTCTCCGTCGGGTCAAAGTCAGTCACTGGCACGACGGCCTCGATTGAAATGAAGAACTGGGCCACAGGTGGATGGGACACCATCACGACATACAACGTTAGTGCGGCAGATGTGTTGAAGACTGTGTCTGGCGTCTCTGCACTCAACCATGTCCGCGCAGACGGTCGGATCGAAGTCCGAGTCAACAACTGGCAAGCGGCACCCTACTTCACCGTCTACAAATCTTACTTTGACTTTGTTCAAGTCAAAGCCAGGGGCTAGAGGATCTGCGATTGCAACAAATGGGTCAGAGCCTGACTGGCGTGCCAGATTGACGGAAAAGCACTTTTGAAAAATCAAATCGACAGGCCCCAGAAGCTGATATCGAGGGCGTTCTCTTTCGGTTAGAAAAATGGCTGCCGCAGTAGGACTCGAACCTACGACCCGCTGATTAACAGTCAGCTGCTCTACCGACTGAGCTATGCGGCAGTTCGGTGGGTGGAGTGTACCAGTAAATTCTCGGAAGATTGGGCACACGGGCTCAGGTGTTACGCCTTTGGAATTGCGCTTCCGATGGGATTGGCGATCCAAGTTTGTAGGCGAGGAGAGTCAAGTCATCGCCCCTAATTTGTACCTGGCTGGGTACGGCCCTTCATTGAACCGCATTGCCAAGTCAAAAGGCTTAGGTTTTATGTCAGGAGTCGCAGTACGACTCCGGAAACGTTGCCCGCCTCAATCTCGATCATGGGTTCAGTGTCCCTAAGTGGCGGTATGACTCTAACTGAAAGCATTAATAACCATGGCTTAGCTCGACAAGAGTTTGGGAAGTGTCCAAACTGGTGTCAAAGACGACCCAGTATCTGCCACAGGTTGGCATGCTTACAAACGAAGTAGAATGTCTCCATGGCGACAGGGCAACGAGGCCCCGAATTCCGGGCAACCACCGATACTTACCGGCACATAGACTTTTTGCGGGTCACCGAAGAGGCTGCGCTTGCTGCGAGTAAGTGGGTTGGGAAGGGCAAGAAAGACGAGGCTGACGATTCGGCATGCGGCGCCATGAGAACCGCATTGAACTCCATGGCGATCAAGGCAAAGATCGTGATCGGAGAAGGCGAGCGAGACGAGGCGCCCATGCTCTACATCGGGGAGGAACTCGGCAGCGGCGAAGGTCCAGAAGTGCAAATAGCTGTCGACCCTCTAGAGGGCACAAACTTGTGCGCCAACGGCACTCCAAACTCGATCAGCGTTTTGGCTGCGGCGGTCGCTGGCGAGGGTTTTCTGATGCACGCGCCGGACACCTACATGGACAAGCTGGTTGTAGGCCGCGAATGCAAAGGAGTCGTCGATATCACTCTACCGCCCCGCGTCAATGTGCGGCTCATGGCAAAAGCTCTGGGTAAAGACGTTGACGAAATGATTATTGGCGTACTCGACCGACCGAGACATGAGTCGATCATCGACGAGCTACGAGACACAGGGTGCCGGGTTCACCTTGTTCCGGATGGAGACCTTTCAGTTGCCATTGCCGCGCTCGATCCGGACGCAGGCATTGATGGATTGATGGGGATCGGCGGAGCACCGGAGGGCGTCCTGACCGCAGTGGCCGTTTTGTGCACCGGAGGCGAAATGCAGGCCAGACTGAAGTTCCGCAACGACGGAGAAAGAGAACGAGCGCTCAAGATGATGGATGGCGATGTTGACCGGGTTCTTCGACAAGAAGATTTGGCAAGGGGCAGCGTCGTTTTCTGCGCGACGGGCATCACCAGTGGGGACTTGCTTCGAGGTGTGCGTTACCGACGAGGTTATGCGTTGACCGAGTCGATCGTCATGAGGTCTGCCACCCGCCAAATCCGACGGATCGAGACGATGCACCAAGACCAAAGCTAACTGGCGAAAAAGGTCGTCGCGTTCCAAGTGACCCTTGTGTCTGAGGGGGCATTGCTTGGCAAGGTCACTTCGACTCTAGCTTCGATCCTTCCGTCACGATGCCGGATGTAGTTGCTCGCAGGCAAGTCTGGCGACTGATACGACCTTTGGACGGAATCAATCGCAGATTGTTTGACGAGAATGAATGCGCCATCGCTCCATCGCCTGGCATAGATTTTGAGCGTTCCCATGATAGCCCGCGAAATCTTCCCAGTTGACTTGATCACAAGCTTCGTGGGGAGGGTGTGATTTGTTAAGCCGGTAATTTGGATCGACGCGAGTCGCGTTGGCTGTTGAGTCGACCGAAGCGAGACGGCCCGGTCATCGATAGTCACGAGACTCCTGACCGGACCGCTCAAATCGAGGCCAGCCACCAAGGAGAACGCTGTAATCCAAGTGGACTCTGCCCGCACAAGTTGCGAAACCCTGCCAGCATAGTCCACGACCAAGATGTCACCGTTCGAATCTAAGTCAATTGAGCTCGGGGAACCGAGGGCTCTCTGTCCGACCTGATTGGTCAAATCGACCACATTGACAATCCTCCACCTGCCAGAGACGGCGTCATATTGGGGCGATCCAGCAAAGATCCTCGACTCACTGAAGTCGGCGAAAAAGCACTTGCCAAAGTATCCGGGACCCAATCGTAACCCTCTGTAAACCGGCCCACCGATAACGGCCCGACCAATGTTGTGGCCATAGGCATAAGCTGGCTTTGTGTCTGGACCAAACGCCAAAGGATCCGTACTGAATTGAAACTCCCCTTCAAAACGCTTCCATCCATAGTTTCTTCCTCCCCCGCCAAGAGGCTCGTAGTTGATTTCTTCGAACGCGCCCTGCCCAACATCGCCGATGATGAGTGCTCCAGTCCCATTTAGCCTCGGGTCGTCGAAGCAGAACTTGAATGGGTTTCGCAAACCGAAGGACCAGATTTCACCTAACGCACTGATTGGTTGGCCGTCTAGAAAGGGATTCGTAACTGGGATTCTGTAGTTCCGTTTGGGGTCGAGCGGAAAGTCGTCGCCACTAGGATCGATACGCAGCATCTTACCAAGCAGTGTAAGGGGGTCTTGACCGTTTCCATCAGGGTCGCCTGAGCTGCCACCGTCGCCAGTTCCGATGTAAAGGTAGCCATCTGGGCCAAACTGCATGGCCCCGCCATTGTGGTTCCCGTGTAGTCGAGGAGTCTGCAAGACATCGTGCCTGCTCACCAAGCTTGCCCTAAAAGGGTTAGTCGACGTCAATTGAAACCGCGAAACTTGCATGGCAGGGCCGGGCACGGTCATGTTCACATAAAAGTACTTTGATGTCGCAAAGTCCGCGGGAAATGCCAAGCCGAGTAAACCTTGCTCTCCTCCGTATTGGATGATTGTGGCCAAGTCTATAAGCGCTGTGGCCTGCAGCCTCTTGTCTATCAGAACTCTGATCTTTCCCCTTTGTTCTACGATGAAGTTAACATTTGGGCGGGCAGGATCTTGGACACAGGCAATTGGCTCACTTAGACCAGAAACAATGGGCTTTAGTTGAAACCTCGCAGTACCGTGGCCTAATGCTGACAGGGCACAAACTAAAATGGCTAGACATCTCATACTGAATCACTGGGATGATATGTTAACTTTGTCATACATGACACCATAGTTTGCCTGGGCTAACGGGCCACTAAAAACGGTGGTCAGTTTGATCCTTATGCGCATGGAAGTAGGATCGATGTGGTCTGACGACGTAACAATTACTGAATGGTTGCCAAGCGTACCGTTTAAAGAATAGGTTGACACGAGGTCATAAAGGCCACTTGTCCAGTTCCATACCAAAACCTGGGACGGCACTGTGACGCTCTGATTCACTTTAGCCTGCACTTCAATTGAGACTTGGCTAGGCGTGGTCATGTTTGTTTTGGCTTCAACAACCAGCCCGGTCTTTTTCGTGATAGTATAAAAGGGTGAAAAATGGTCTATACGCAGAAACTTGTCGTCGCTCGCTATTAGCGATCGTGCCTGGCCTTGGACGATGGCTCCGTCCGAACGGCTTACATTGGATATCCAAGTCGCATTTGTTTTCGAAATACGATAGATTTTCCCAAAATAGTCAGTAATGAAAAGCTCTCCCATGCTTCCTTGGTCGATAGAAACAATATTGCCTAAATCTCCAACGAAGGGTGTGTGGTCAGTCCACGAGCTCCATCCAACTGCTTCGCCATTAGGGTCAAGTGTTGGGAGCACCGACCAGAGCTTTTTCGTCACCCAGTCAGCAAAGAAATAGGCTCCAAAGTAAGTTGAACCAAGTTCAAATCCTCTGTAAATTGGTCCGCCAGTGATAGAGAATCCTAGAGAATGGTCATACTCTAGGAACGGTGGCGAATGTGGGGAATATGAAAGTTGCCCAAAATTAGACAAACGGGATCCTTCATAGACCTTCCAGCCATAGTTGCGACCGCCTTTTCCGGCAGGCTCATAATCTGCCTCTTCTCTTGCGTCCTGGCCAACATCGGCAAAGACCAAAGCACCTGTCCCTAACCACTCGGGCTTATCGACTGAAAATTTC
>JAEURO010000013.1 GCA_016788345.1 Chthonomonadaceae bacterium | reverse complement strand
AGAGTGCCAACTTCCGTTGACCAGTCTTATTGAGTCGTTAGTGGCACCAGGACAAAGAACGGCAAAGGCTTACTATGATGCTCCGGGCTGGTTGGCCCACGTGATCACAAACCCTTGGGGTTTCACCGAGCCAGGGGAAGACGCTGGTTGGGGGTCTACTCTTTCTGGAGGCGGATGGCTTTGTGAGCACTTGTTCGAACATTACGCCTTCACTCAGGACATGTCCTATCTGGCCAGGGTGTATCCAGTTCTAAAGGGAGCAAGCGAATTCTACAAGTCGATCTTGGTCGTGGATCCAAAGACAGGAAAGCTTGTCACGGGGCCGTCGAATTCGCCAGAAAATGCATTTCAACTGGCAGATGGGACGGTCGCGCATACTTGCCTTGGGCCTACTATCGACATCCAGATTTTGCGAGAACTGTTTCGGAACACCATCGAAGCGTCTGAAATCTTGAAGACAGATTTCGCGCTGAAGGACGAGCTAACGGCGACGATTGCCCAACTTGCGCCGAACAAGGTCGGCCCAGACGGTCGCTTGCAAGAATGGCTGGAACCTTATGCCGAGCCCGAACCGCAACATCGCCACACGTCGCACCTCTATGGTCTTCATCCTTCAAGCGACATCACCCTGCACGGAACCCCTGAATTGGCAAAAGCCGCTCGGCTAGTTTTAGAAAAACGTGGCGACGCCAGCACGGGTTGGAGCATGGCTTGGAAGGTGAACTTCTGGGCACGTTTAGGAGACGGGGATCGTGCTCTCAAGCTCCTGACCGACTTATGGAAGCCAGTTTCTGAGACGGGAGTGGACTATCAAAGGGGTGGAGGCACATATGCGAACCTCTTTTGTGCACATCCGCCATTCCAGATCGACGGAAATTTTGGTGCGACGGCTGGTATCGCCGAAATGCTCTTGCAGAGTCACCGTGAGTTGCCAAACGAACCTTATACATTGAACATATTGCCAGCCCTTCCGAAGTCATGGCCCTCTGGCACAATCAAGGGCTTGCGCGGTCGAGGCGGGTTCTCTGTCGATATAGAATGGTCCTCTGGTCGCCTTGTCTTTGCCCGTGTGACGAGGCTGGCAGGTTCTGGAGCCATTCGGTTGCGCATGCCTGGCGAGAGTTTCACAGTCTCGGGAGTGCCAGAATCCGTGCCTAAAGGACCAGGACTCTTCGAGCTCGACATGAACACGGGCGATGAAATTCTCGTTCGGCCATGAGAAAAATGGACGAAAGTCAGAAGAGTAAGTTACAGGCATGGTGGTGGAGCCGCCAGAAACTCGGCGGCAACGGAGCCCCTACTCGACTGGACACCATTTTGGAACAAACGGGGTGGTCGCGAACGGTCGGCGGGGTGAACCCATACTTGGCGCTCCATGCCAGGACTGGTGCGAGCCGGGCAGCAGTCGATGACGCGCTAGCCGAAGGGAGCCTGCAAGAGCTTCCGAGTGCGCGAGGGTGCACCTATCTCCTTCCACAATCGCACTACGCGCTTGGCCTGTCCGTTGGCGGGAACCTTGCGTCAAAACAAGAATTGTCCGTTGCCGAACGAAAGCTCGGCGTCCTTGTCGAAGAGGTCGACAAGCTCGCAGATACCGTTTGCAAGTTACTGGAGTCCGGCCCGCAAGACCCTCGGCAATTGAGGGCCGAGCTGGGTGGGATAGTCCGTAGTTTTGGGGAGGAGGGGAAAAAGGTTGGGATCACGACCGACCTCCCCCTGGCCTTAGGCCGTCTCCAGGCTCAAGGAAGGATCAGACGAATCCCAGTCTCAGGCCGCTTGGACTCTGAAAGGTATGCCTATGCTTTGTGGGATCCAAACCCTTTGACAGGAAATCAGTTCAGCCCGGAGGACGCACTGGCCAAGTTGGCAAGGCTCTACTGGTCGTGGATCGGCCCTGCGAGCCTAAAGAACTTTCAATGGTTCAGCGGTGCCGGCGTCCGCAAAGTCGAAGCAGCCACCCAGGGCCTCAAACTGAAGCCAATCGAGGCTGAGAGCGAACTCCTGCTCTCTGAAGAAGACTTAGAGTCTTGGCACGCGTTCCAAGCTCACGATGTGCCAGAGACTAAGTTCGTTGGAAGCCTCGACAACATGTCGCACCTGCGTGCCGGGCTCAAAGACCTGATTGACTCGGGCTTAGACCAAGCCCTCCCAGGAGAAAAGGGCCAAGTCATGAATGTTTCGGGGCTCAGCGAACTGTCGAGCCATGCGATTTATGAACGGGGTCGGCTCGTTGGAATTTGGGAATTTGACCCATTTGAGCAGGAAACGTTAGCCCTCTACTGGGGTGTCGACCGTCCGGGATTTGAAAAGGCCCGGGCAGCGAGCCAGGCATTCGTAAAAGACGAGTTGGGGGATGCTAGGTCTTTCAGCTTAGACGGGCCAGAAAGTCGACGGACGAAACTGGATTGGCTCCGGGCAAGGGGGCAAGGTTAAGCTCACACTAACCGCCGTTGAGGGCAATCCCGATATTAGTACCATACCCGACTATGGTCCTCGCAAGGCATAATCAATCCATATGGGTTTTCAAAAACCCTTTCTTCTTTGCCTTTCGCTAATCCCGAGCCTGGCGTGCTGTCAATGGAGCTCAGTCTTGATCGCCGGTGATGGCGGTGAGCCGGTCCTTCAAACTGACGGAAATGGACGTGTTTATCTGGCCTGTCATCAGGACGCAAGAATCCTGTTAAGTTCAGACTGGGGCGCCTCGTTCAGCCTCAAACAGAGTTTTCCATCGTCGTGTTGCGACATGTCTTTGGCTCGCAATGGAGAGAATGTCGTCGTGACGTACTTGTCCGCGGCGATGAACGGCGTGAGATCGTGGGTTTCCCCTGACGGGGGCAACAATTTTTCCGCGGGTATAGCCCCAAGTGGCCCGCTTGACAGGCAGTGGACGGCCTTTGATCCGTCAAGTGGATCGTACTACCTAACCTACTCGAAAGGGTATATCGGCGGCCCCCCCTCGACAGGAGTTTTCATGGCGAAATCCCAGGATGCAGGCCAGAACTTTGTCGAGCTCGCTAGGACAGACATCGAGTCGGTGCCTAATCTGCCAGTGGATCCCTACGTGGCCGTGTCGTCGACCGGCACGGTCTACTCGATGTTTGCGACCACCTCAAACAACGATAAGATTGATAAATTCGCATTTTCCTACTCTACAGATGGCGCCGCGTCCTTCCAAGGTCATCAGACCCTCGCCACGACGTCTCAGGCTTTGGGGTCCACACAAGAGCGCTGGATGTATGGGTGGTTGACTGCCTCTGGCCCCAGCTACGTCTTGGCCCTGTACGTCGATTACAAGCAAATCATTGTCGATCAAGTTGAGTACAAACCCTTACTTGTCCATTATAGGGTGAGCTCGGACGGTGGACAGTCATTTTCGGCTGCCGCAACGCTGACGCCGGTCTCAGAAATTGAGAACGCGATCCGATCGTTCGAGGCGAACAGACTGGGAACGGTGAATTATCCCTATTACATTCAAATGCAGCCTGTCGCATGCGTCGATCCCTATGGCGTCGTTCACGTGGCCTATGTCGACAACCGGGATGGGCAAGGGTTGATCTCCGGAATCCCAAACAACATTTGGCACGTCCGGCACACAAAGGGGAAGTACAATTTCTCGGGCTCTCAACGAGTTTCTGCCTCAACGAACCAGCGTAGGCCCAACCTGGACTTCATGTCGATTGCTGCAGATTCTGCATACGTCTATGTTTCTTGGTCGCAATTGCCGAACAGTACTCTAGACTGGAACTTTACGGGGAACCTCTTTGTCGCACGTAAGGCCAACCTTCCGTTCAAGGTCACGACTTTTCTGAGCAATTAGCCGTACAATGTAAGCCACGGGCACTTTTTGGGTAGCCTCAGGCGTCTAAGTCTTAAACGCTGGTTCAGGTTTTCTGTCAGCGCATTGGAGAACGAGCATGAAAAATTCATTCATTTTTAAGTTGTGGGGGGCTGTCATCGCATCCGGTTTACTCACCCACGGGGCTGCAGCCCAGTCCCTCAAAGTTGGTAGCGACGCTCCAGCACTTAAAGTCGCAGGTTGGGTCAAAGGTAAGCCAGTCGAGAAGTTCGAGCCTGGAAAAGTTTATGTCGTCGAGTTCTGGGCAACTTGGTGTGGCCCATGTCGACAGACGATCCCGCACCTGACGGAGTTGGCCAAGAAGTTCAAAGACGTCACTTTCATCGGAGTGGACTCCTTCGAGAGGCCCGCTGACAATCTTGACGCCGTCAAGAAATTTGTGGCCGACATGGGCGACAAAATGGATTATGCGGTTGCGGTAGACGGATCAGCCAAGTTTATGGCGGACAATTGGATGACCGCCGCAGAGCAAGACGGCATTCCTACGGCGTTCATTGTGAATGGAGACAAAAAGGTCGCTTGGATCGGTCACCCAATGGAAATGGAGAGTGTCCTGGCAAAAGTCGTGAGCGGCGAACAAAACGTCGAAGATCAAGCAAAGAAGGACGAGATCAAAGCAGCAGACCAACAAAAGTTGCGTGAACACTTGAAAGCGTTTCAAGAAAAGGTCCAGGCTGGTGACTTTAAGGGTGCTGTGACTGAGCTGGATGCGACGTTCAAGGATGTCCCTGCGACCGAAAAACAGCTTGGTGCCACGAAGTTTGAGTTCATGGCCCGGCTTGGCGACCCAGGTGCGAACGCCTATGCCAAGCGGCTTTTTGAAGAAATTATCAAAGACGATGCGATCAATCTCAACCAAATCGCTTGGTATATGGTTGACGATGAGGTCGATATGAAAGACGCCGACTACGGGTTTGCCGTCAAGATCGCCGAGAAAGCCGTAGATCTGAGCAAAAGCAAGGACGCATCCATCCTTGACACATTGGGCTATGCCTATTTCAAGAATAAGCAGTTGGATAAGGCTATTTCCATCCAAGAGAAGGCGGTCAAGGTGGCCGAAGCCGACCCAGAGGTACCAGAAGAGACTAAACAAGAGCTTCGAGACCGATTGTCAAAGTTCAAAAAGGCAAAGGGCTGAGGGCTACTACGATAGCAATTGGCCGGCCCCGTTGACGACGGGGCCGGCTTTCTTTATGTCGAGTTCCTAGCCCGTTCTCTTCATCGAGTTCATGATGACGAGATGCCTGAGCTGCCAGATGTAGAGCTCTATTGCCATAAGATCAACGAAACGTACGGGGGTACTGAACTCAAATCCATTAGACTGTTGAACCCTTTCGTGCTCCGGACGGTTGAGCCTAGCCCGGGCTCGTTAGAGAACAAGACCCTCCTTCGTGCTTCAAGGCTCGGAAAGAGAGTCGCGTTAGAGTTTGGTGACAACGGGCCATTCATTGTCGTTCACTTGATGATTGCAGGAAGGTTTCAGTTCAAACCAAGCGGTTCGAAACCACCAGGAAGGATTTCCTTGGCCGTGTTCGAAATGGAGAAAGGAGCAATTGTCCTTACCGAGGCAAGTAAGAAGCGACGCGCTTCGATCCATATCGTGGCCGATCGCGACGAGCTCAGCCACCTTGATCCAGGTGGCATTGACGTCTTGTCGGCAAGTTTGGCTGAGTTCTCTGAGCAGATCAAGCGAGAGAACAGGACCCTCAAAAGGGCGCTTACCAGCCCCCGGATGTTTTCAGGCATCGGCAATGCCTACTCGGACGAAATCCTCCATAGAGCTAAGTTGTCACCTGTCCGGCTGACCTCCTCGCTCTCAGACGATGAGTGCAGAGACCTGCAACTTGCGGCCCAGACCACGTTGATCGAGTGGCGGAACCGATTGATCAAGGAGTTTGAAGGTCGTTTTCCGGGGCCGGGCGATGTCACGGCGTTCCGGCCCGACTTCGCTGTCCACGGAAAGTATGGCGAGCCATGCCCAGTGTGTGGCCACAAAGTCCAAAGGATCACTTATGCCGAAAACGAGACCAACTATTGTGCCCACTGCCAAAACGAAGGCAGGCTGCTGGCAGACCGCTCCTTATCCAGGCTTCTCAAAAGTGACTGGCCAAAGAAGCTTGAAGACTTGGATTCAGATTAAAGGTCAGTCAGCAGAGGAGTCACGGATTTCAAACGAGACGTTGCCCGTCACTACACTAACGTCGAGCTGACCTAGTCCTGATCCCAACTGTCCTGTAACCCGTCCTTCCACGATCGTTTCGTCAAGAAGCGGCACAGACGATGCGACTGTCCCACGCAGAGTATTTAGGTTGACCCTGCAGTCACAATTCTCAACGATCCCCATATGGACGTTTCCGGTGACGGCTGTCACATTCACTGAACCTGTCACGGGCTGGCAAAGGTCTGCATCCACGTTTCCACTGGCAGCTTCAACAGAAAGGGCCTTGGCGCGCATTTTCTTGAGCGCAACATTTCCACTAGAAGTCTTAAGCTCCACGACGCCACCAGAGTCACGGACAGAGATGTCGCCTGAACGGGTTTCGACGGACAAAATTGTCGCTTCTACTTCTTCAAGGCAAACGGAGCCAGACCTTTCGGACACTTGCACCGCGCCTTTTGCGTTCTTAATTTTGACGTTTCCGGATGAGCCTTCGATTTTCACCGGGGCGACCGTGTCGACGACTGTCACATCACCCGAGGTCAATTTCAGCTCGACAGGAACGCCTGCTGGAATCTTGATCGAGACGTCCGTCGTTACATTTGTGCCCTCTGGTTGGCGGAACGAGACATAGTGGTCGCCTTCTTCGAGAACTGGCGTATAGGTGTCCGCCTGGTTTTTGGCCTCAACCTCGTCATAACTGCGAAAAGAAGCGTCGATTGTCAGTGAACCAGTTTCTTGGCCGCCAATAATCTCGATATCCCCGTCGCGTGTCTCTATCCGCAGGGTTTTGCCTTCGGGCACTTGTAAGGGAAGTTGGACCCTCTTCGTCTGAGTCGATCCGAAAAACAGAGAGAACCCTCCGCCTTTCTTGGCGTCGTCGACTGCTTGCTTGATGGCGTCCGCGCCCTTGTTGACACCCTGCCTGACTTGGACGGCAATATCGTTCCAATTGACGTTTTTAGCAACATCCTTTCCAATTTTCTCAATGGAGCTGATAAACCTGCCAAAGTGGTCTTCGTACTTTTCCCCTTTTTTGACTCCATCTGAGTCTTCATGGGTAGATTCGTTGGGCCGAGTGTTCGGCGAGTCGGAAAAGGCATCGATGAGCTCGGCGGCGTCGTCAGGTGAGAGTTTCCCCTCCTGAACCAATTTCATGATTCGAATCGTTTCTTCTTTCATCGTCAGGCTCCTTTCAACCTTGCCTTGGCTTCTGCTGGTGATATAAGTCCTTTTTCGAGGTCATCTAAAATGGCTTTCCTTTCGTCGTTGGTCTTTAGTTTTGCCCGGGTCGACTCCTTATAAGGGACAAGGCCCATCGAGTCAAGCATGGAATCCAATCTAGCGCGGACAGTTGGGTAGCTTAAGTTCAACTCCTTTTCGACCGTACTGATAACCCCTTTGCTCTTGAGAAACACCTCCAGGAACTCCTTTTGCTCCTTGCTTAACCGAGTGATGCGAGGCAGTCGAAACTTTCCCCGTATCGTGATTCCGCTGTTGGCACAGGTCAGCTCGCTTACATAGAGCGCTCCTCCAGTGACCGGACAATGAGTCGGAATGTCGTGTAGCTCGCGTTCTTCCATGGGTTTGAATTATTAATACCATACGACAAAATTTGAATGTGGTTGCGAGGGTCTCAAGGCCTCAATGTAAGAAAAATCAAGTGTCAGTCTAAACGTTGCCTCTTGGGCTCAGTATTGGGGCCACCTGGCGAGTCTGGAATTCTTACCGGGCCACGTGCCTCAAGCACTCCATCTGCCAGCGTCATGGACTCGACCCTCATCGAGCCAAGCAAACCAAGGTCGGCGTCGAAGTCCACGATAGGGTTCAGAGACTTGAGCAGCGCGTCTGTGGCAAGTGGGTCGGCACGCCGCCAATCGAACCAAACTTTCGCGTCGCTAAGATGAAGTTTCGTCCCATCGACCGCCTTAAGTGAGGCCACCACCGAAAACGGCGTCTTGATAATGAGGAACTCACCATAGCCTTCGGCCCAAACCACATTCCGGTCAATCTTTATTGAGATCGACTTGATATCCGGAAATTTTTTGAGCACGAAGGTTTCCAAAGCTTCTTCCCGGACTCTGACCTTGCCCCACCCTGTGCCACTCCTGCTTAGTCGAAACGATTTGTTCGATAGGGCGAGTCCCCGGTCGTATCGGCACGCCGGGATTTTGGCGAACAAGGATTCGACCTGAAGGCCCCGGAGCCTAAAGTTATTGAGGTCGAGAACCAGGAGTCCGCACCGGCCAGCACGTGACCGCCTTGGTTCGACAAACAACGGAAGCCCATCGACCTGGAATGAGGTTGCATGGATCGTGGCCCGGTGCACGGCCCCCCAAAGGACACTGACTGGGTCTGTTTCAATTTTGACAGTCACCTTCGCTTCTGTCCCAGACAGTTTGGACTTTATCTCGGTAGCCGCAGCCCGTTCAAACGTGTGGACACCCAGGCCCGCCAACCCCTGCTCTCCAACTAGCAACAAGGCTATGGTCAGGGGGCCGATTTCTGCCTCCTTTGGTACGCTGGCAACGTGTCGAACACTCTTGTCGAAGGATATCATGCTTTGAGCACGACTGGTGGACTTGTCGAATGGCCTGAGCTTCGTACGCACACATTGTCCGGAGCTGACGTAACTTCTTGGTTGAACGGGCAATGCACGAACCTAGTTTCGGCTGAGGCTACTGTGCCTGTAAAAGCCTGCCTTGTGAAGCCGACCGGTCAACTGTTGTCGATGCTCGACATCACCTTGGAGCCTGCCCAGGTTCGAATTGTCGAGGAGGGCCCAAACTGTCTTCAAAGCAGATTCGACACCTACGTAGTCATGGAAGATGTCGAACTTGTAAGCACCGAAACTTCGGCATGGGCCTTTGCTAGATTAGGAGACGACCATTTTCTGCAACGGGAGCCAGCTTCATCAGAAGATTTGGAGGGGTGGCTACCAGTCATTCCTTGGGGTTCGATTGAGCTCGCCAGCTTGCTGCACGGCTTTCCGCTCTTCCGGGACACAAACGCGAAGACTCTGCCTCACGAGATGGGGGCCGAGTTTTTGAACAACCGAGTGTCGTTCAAGAAGGGCTGCTATGTCGGCCAAGAAGTCTTGCACCGGATTGAGAGTCAGGGCCATGTCAACCAGTACTGGCGGGTGCTGCAGACTTCAAATGAGCCGCTTGCAGGCTCAGAGATTTGGTCCGGCGAAAAGAAGGTCGGTTCGATCATTCGATCGTCAAAATCTTCAAGCGGGACGTATTTATCCTGTGCCTTTTTACGCAACTTTGAATCAACAACTGTGACGGTTGGGGGACAAGTTGCCACCTTGCCACCTAGCTAGGGTGCCAAACTCTTGTGTCCATGGCGGGCTTCTATTCGGGACGAGTGTTGGGGATCGAGACGAGTTGTGACGAGACAGCAGCTTCGGTCGTTGAAGGGGCAAAAGTACTTTCGAGCATCGTATCAAGCCAAGTAGAGATGCACAAAAAGTGGGGCGGAATTGTTCCTGAAGCCGCTGCCCGGGCCCATGTAGAATCTATCCTTCCCGTTTTGGAGGAGGCGCTTTGCGGGACATGTCCAGATGCGATTGCTGTGACCAACCGACCGGGGCTGGTCGGGGCTTTGAGTGTAGGAGTCTCTGCCGCGAAGGCACTTGCCCTTTGCCATGATGTCCCGTTCATAGGTGTCCACCACCTCGAGGGCCATTTGGTCAGCGTACTGACAGCTCAAACCGATACTCCTGTCCCACACGTCGCCTTAATTGCCAGCGGGGGCCACACGGAACTCGTCCTGGTGAAGAAATGGATGGACTATCAGGTGCTTGGCGAGACTCTGGACGATGCGGCCGGCGAAGCTTTTGACAAGGGCGCGAGGCTCTTGGGTCTAGGTTATCCTGGTGG
This sequence comes from Chthonomonadaceae bacterium, assembly GCA_016788345.1. Taxonomy (GTDB): domain Bacteria; phylum Armatimonadota; class Fimbriimonadia; order Fimbriimonadales; family Fimbriimonadaceae; genus JAEURO01. The sequence continues at coordinate 13,820 of JAEURO010000013.1, read as the reverse complement.
CAAAGCTGTCGAGGAACTTGCTCGAAACGGTGATCCTAAGAGGTACACGTTGCCTCGAACCCTAAAGGGCCAGACCCTTAACTTCAGCTTTAGTGGTCTAAAGACCGCTGCACTACGCTTGGTGGAGAATGAGGGGGAGCGGCTAAACAAGGCGGATGCAGCTGCAAGCCTCCAAGCCTCAATTGTCGACTCTCTTACTTCAAAATGTCAAAATGCGTTAGAACTGACTGGTGCAACCGCGTTGACTCTCGTTGGTGGGGTCGCTGCCAATTCAGTCCTGCGTGAAAGACTTAGGGATTTGTGCCACCGCTACGGTGCGCGGTTCACGTCGCCGCCCATCGAATATTGCACTGACAATGCCGCAATGATCGCTCTAGCGGGGTCGCTCCGCCTGGCCGCTGGAGATTTTTCGTCATTTGACCTCGATTGTCACCCGCAGTCCCCATTGCCGCCGGTACCGGGCTAAAATCACAGCATGTCCGACGAAACAGAAGTGGTGCCTGAACCGAAGAAGACAAATCCAACGGTCCAGCTCGCGGGCTTGGTCTTGGCTGTGATCTTGGCGTTCGCTCTTCTCGTTTGGGCCCAAGGGATCCGCATTTCGGCCGTGAGGCGGGAATCGTTTGGCAGAGGAATTGACGGTTTGTCAGCAGCCCTCATGATCCCAATCGTTGAGACGAGCTCGTTGCGCAACCCAAACAGGCTTGAGCGGCTTCAATCCATTGTCGAAGATATACAGCGCAAAGGGAACTATCAAGTCGTAACTGTGACCGATGCCACCGGCAAGGTCCTCGCTTCCACCGATGCGGGCCAAAAAAATCAGACCCTCAAAGAAATGGCAGAGGCCCAGGCACCGGCAAAGGAAAAGGAAGCCAACGGTCTCATTGAAGCGACAACTGCAGTCACATCTAAGTCTGGCGAGAAAATTGGCGCAATTCGTGTGATCGTTAAGCTTTAGCGGTCTTGAAGTGCAGCGATTCCAGGCAACTCGATCCCTTCCAAGAACTCTAGAGACGCGCCGCCACCAGTGCTGACGTGAGACACGCAGTCCGCCAAGCCAAACTTTTCAATCGCTGCGGCAGTGTCGCCGCCTCCTACGATCGTGACGCCCTTTGATTCTGCCATCCCTTGTGCGACGGACTTTGTGCCGGCTTCAAACGCTTGCATTTCAAAGACTCCCATTGGGCCGTTCCAAACAACAGTTCCAGCCTCGGCACAAAGCCCGCCAAACATCCTTTGGGAGGCAGGCCCAATGTCAAGTCCCAATTGATCAGGTGGAATTTGATCGAACGAACAGACCGTTGTTTTCGTGTCAGCTGCGAAGGTCTCGCCACAAACGTAGTCAAGGGGTAGCACGATTTTTTCGTGGTTGTCGACAAGCAGGCCCCGTGCAAAGTCGATACTGGCTTCGTCAAGCAAACTTTTGCCTATCTCGAATCCTTGCGCTTTGACAAAGGTGAAAGCCATGCCGCCTCCGATCAGGAGCTTGTCGACTTTCGGCAAGAGGTTGTCTATGACCTTGATCTTGTCCGCTACCTTTGCCCCTCCGAGAACGGCAAGAAACGGCCGCTTTGGTGCCTCGATCGCATGCCCCAGGAAACTGATCTCCTTTTCAATCAAGAATCCAGCGGCTCCGGGCAAGAATTGTGTTACGCCGACGGTGCTGGCATGGGCACGATGCGCCGTACCAAAGGCATCGTTGATGAAAATGTCCTTGCCCTTGGCCAACATTGCGGCAAATTCTGGGTCGTTAGCTTCTTCTTCGGCATGGAACCGCACATTTTCCAAGAGCAACACCTGTCCGGGCCCCAATTGGTCCACCATGGCATCGGTCTCACTTCCTACGCAATCTGGAGCGAGGGCGACCGGCTTCCCAAGAAGCTCGCTTAACCTCTTAGCAACCGGAGCCAGCGAAAACTCGGGCGCAGGTCTGCCTTTAGGACGGCCTAAATGGCTGCAGAGCACGACCTTCGCTTGTTTTTCAATGAGAAATTGAATTGTTGGCATGGCCTCGGAGACCCGCCGGTCGTCTGTGATGACCGTTCCATCGAGGGGAACGTTGAAGTCGCACCGAACGAGGGCAGTCTTGTCCGACACTTGGACGTCCCGCACTGTTTTCTTGCTTAGGGGCATCTCGAAAATATACCGGTTGAGAGATTGCGAATTCTGGCAAAACCTTATGCACCCTCCAATCGTAGAATCTCTTGATGACAGACCGTGATAAGGTCGCGCACCTCTTGCGCAGGTTTGGCTTAGGGGCAGGCCAATATGAGATGGCTAAGTACGAATCTTTGGGCCCTTCAGGTGCGATCGAGCGACTGACGGGTTTTAAGGACGTCGACGAAAAGTTCACCGTATCACCTTGGTCGTTTGCGGTCCAGCCAGACAAGAAAATCTATACCGACCCCTACCAGATCGCCGGCTGGTGGGGACTTCGATTCTTAATGACTGAGAGACCCATGCAGGAAAAGCTGACTCTGTTCTGGCACGATCACTTTGCTATTAGCGGAGAAAAGGTGTTCGAAGGCCCGACAATGCTAGGCTACTTGAACGCTTTGAGAACGCATTCTGGCGGTCGCTTTATCGACCTGTTGAAAGCCGTGAGCAAGCAAGCTGGACTAATTGGGTACCTCGATGCCAACACAAGCACAAAGCTCCACCCAAACGAAAACTTCGCTCGTGAAATGTTCGAACTCTTTACCCTTGGAGAAGGCAACTACACCGAGAAAGACGTGAAAGAAGCTGCCAGAGCCTTTACAGGTTGGTCGATCCATTACGGTGGCATTGGAGATGAAACGCCATTTGAAAAGCAAGCCGAGAAGGCTGCCAGGGCCGGCATGGCTGTCTTCAACTTTTGCGAGGTTCCAGCGATTCACGATGACGGCGAAAAGAACATCCTAGGGAAAACCGGTCGGTTGACAGGTGACGACGTCTTGGACATGTTGGCAGCCAGCCCTAAGACTGCTCGGTTCGTTTGCAAGAAACTTTGGGAGTTCTTCGTGTACGAAAATCCAGAGCCTAGTGTTTTGGATGCGCTTGTCCGGCGATGGAAAGAGACCGACGGAACTATAGCCCTTGTGTGCAAAACCATGGCCACTCTGCCGGAATTTTGGAGCGTGAAAGCAGTAATGTCAATGCCAAAGAGCCCGCTGGACTTCACAGTCGGGATGTTTCGGTCGCTGGGCCTCCAGGACATTTTGCAGACATTTGCCTTGACGTCGAAGGAAGCCTATGAGCCAGTCAAAGAAGAATTGCGAAAAGCTGGCTCTGCGGTCTTCTATCTCATGAGCCAACAAGGAATGACGCTCTTGTTTCCGCCGAATGTAGGTGGGTGGGAATGGGGCAAGTCATGGATCACGGCAAACAACACGGTTTTGCGGGTCAACCACTCTCAGATGATATTCTGGGGCGATGACCAAAGTCGGCCCATCTCTATGTTAGTGGCCGCAAAACTCAAGGCTTCAGGCAAGGCAAACAGCGTGGAAGGACTGGTAGACGAGATCGCTTCAATTTTCGACGCGACCCTGTCAGAAGCGGATCGAGCGGTCCTTGTTGAGGCGTGCCAAGCTGCCGGAGGCCCCAAATCTCTGGACGAAAAAGACCAGGCCGCGCACCTCTTGGCAAGCGTCACTCGCTTAATGTTTGCGACCCCGTCTTTCCAGCTGACTTGACCTCTATCGGAATGAGACTCCGGGCAGGTGGTCGGCGGGGCCCTGTTTCGACTTGAGGTTCTCAAGCAGTCTGGCGTTTTCTTCCCATGCGGCCAACCCCGACGCAATCTCTTCGGTCAATCGTTGATGCTTGGAAGTCAGGTCAAAAATGTCAGCCGTAGGAGGAAGCTCAGCCAGGTTTTTTTCAACCATCTTTAGAGCTTGCTCCGCGTCGGCGACCTCCAATTCTATTTGAGCGACAAGCTTCTCCTGCTTTTGAATCTCTTTGCTCAGTTCTCGTGCTGAACCTCTTGCACTTTGCAGTTGGTCTGCCGCCGGGTTGGGGACAGGCCTCTGCTGGCGGGCCGGTGAACCCTGCTGTTTGGATTTGACCCAATAGTCTGTATAGCCTCCAGGGAAGGTGACTGCCCCAGACTTCCTGACATCCAAGGTCTTGTCGACCGTGTTTTCCAAAAGCCATCGGTCGTGGCTCACCAGGATCAACGTCCCGCCAAAGCCTTTCAGAACTTCAGCCAATGCGCTACGACTGTCCATATCAAGATGGTTCGTCGGTTCGTCCAAGACCAATAAGTTCGGATTCATTTGGACCAGCATGGCCAGCACTAGCTTGTTTTTTTCGCCACCGCTCAGCTTGTTCACTGACCTGAAGACATCGTCGCCGGAGAAGAGAAACCGACCAAGCAGGTCTCGGGCCGGGCCCGTGTCCATTCCCGCTTCATAAACGAGAAACTCGAGAGGAGTCATGTCACCGTCGAGATCCGAAACATCCTGGTGAAAGTAACCCACTTGGACGTTTGCCCCTAACTTCGACATGCCGCCCAAGGGGTCGGCCTCACCAAGGATGGTCTTGATCAAGGTGGATTTTCCCGCACCGTTTTCCCCGATGACCCCCCACCTTTCTGCCCATCTTACCGTCCAGTCCAGGGGAGGGAAGAGCTCCACTTGACCAGCCGTCTCCGAACGGAAGCCGACCCTTAATGCCGAACACGATAAAACCAAGTCTCCTGACCTGACGGACTTTCCGAATCCAGCAGACATGCCACGGTCATGGGATGGAGCGGCGACTTTCTTGGCCGCAAGTTTCTCCATCATTTTCAGCCTGCCTCGGGCTTGCGCTGTACGTTGGCTGTTCATAAACCTGCGCACAAACTCGTCGAGTTTGGCAAGCTCTTGCGACTGCTTGGCCGCTAGGGATTCTTGCCGTGCGTCGTCTTCTGCCTTGATTCGCTGATACTGCGCAAAATCGCCAATGTAAGTTTTCACGGTTCGGTCTCGGAGGTCGTAAAAACCATCTGCTGTTGCCTCCAGAAACCGTCGATCGTGGCTGACAAGGAGGACAGCCCCATGGTAGCTTTTGATCCAGCGCTCGAGCCACTCAGTAGCCTGGAGATCCAGATGGTTGGTCGGTTCGTCCAGGATAAGTAGATCCGGCTCTTGTAACAAGAGCTTGGCTAAGGCCAGTCTTGTCCGCTCTCCTCCTGAAAGGACCGAGACAGGCTTGCTGAACTCGGCCTCTTCGAATCCCATCTTGAGGAGCACAGTTTTTGCGTCATGGTCCAGGGAGTAACCTTCAGCGTCCAAGAAGTGCTCGTGCAAGAGGGTGTACTCTTCAAGCAATTCCTCTGACGAACCACTTTCTAAAGCTTTTTCAAGTTCGGCTAACCTTGTTTTGAGTTGAAGACTGGCTGCTTGGGCTGTCTGGGCCTCTTGATAAACCGTAAGGTTGCCTGAAACAGAATCTTCCTGCTTCAAGTAGCCTACGTTCGCACCTTTTGCTAGGTGGATCTGGCCCTGATCAGGTTCGTCAAGTCCACAAATGATTTTCAGCAAAGTCGTTTTGCCCGTGCCGTTGCGTCCGACGAGAGCATATTTCTGCCTCTTTTCGACAAGGAGAGACACGTCTTCGAGGATGATGTCAGTGCCAAACGACTTGGACACGTGTGAGACTTGAAGCAGCAAAATGTGATTTTACAGCCCGGTTATCATTCGGGAGCCCAAAAAGTCCTTACTTCGGTTCTGCAGTCACATTGGACTTTCGCATGGCCAAGAAGTGTCCTCCAGTCAGGACGCCAAAGACGATGATAGCCAAAATCAAGTTACCAACTGCCATGAAAGGGGACTTGCCTAATTGCACGACTTCCGAGATCCGGAAAACCCAAAAAGCAGCGAGGGTCACCGCTAACGCTGCTGCTGCCCGAAAGGCAAAGCCAGGCTTCTTTCCGGCTATCGCTGCGAACCAAAGGAACAAGAGTCCGGCAGTGCCACCGACTACAAGAGACCAGACGCTCTTTGAGCTTGGCGAAAGAAACGCGAACAATCCTCCCAGGATATTGACTAGACCATAGACGGCGACGACGACCCGGTACAACATAGACCTCATCGTACCTGTGCTCATGAGCCGACTCAGGAACCAGGCGGATATACTCCAGTTGTGCAAAATGACTGGCCAAACCGCGCCAAAGGTGAAAGCAGGCAGTCTCAGGGCCAATCAAGTGGGTCACAGGCAACTCCAATCGAGTGGCACGATGACCGACCAAAAGAAGAATGCGGAGTGATCGGGGTCTATTCACCGGACTCGCAAGCTGCCAGACAGATCTTTTTTGCATTGTTCGCCCTGCAGCACAGAGGCCAAGAGTCGGCCGGGATAGCTGTCACGGATGGTCACGACGTCCGGATGCACCGCGCCATGGGACTGATCAGTCAGGTCTTTGACGAAGAAAAACTACTTCCATTGGTCGGCGACATGGGAATTGGACACACGAGGTACAGCACGTCAGGTGCGAGCGTATTGCGAAATGCCCAGCCTATCTATTGCACAAGCTCTGTGGGAGAAATCGCGGTCGCCCATAACGGGAACCTCATCAACGCAAACCAACTCCGACAGGAGCTAGTCCAAGAGGGCGAAACTTTGGACACAACCGCTGACAGTGAAGTCATAGCCAGGTTGCTCGTCAAGAATCTTCACCTCGGACCAGAAAACGCTGTATCCGCAGTCATGAAGCGGATCAAAGGGGCCTACAGTGTCACTGTCCTGACACCAAACATGGTCCTTGGGTTCCGTGATCCAAACGGGGTTCGTCCTCTAGTGGCTGGCCGCATTGGCTCCGGTTGGATGGTCGCCAGTGAAAGCTGTGCTTTCTGGCCGGTAGGTGGCGAAGTCGAGCACGAGGTCGGCCCCGGCGAAGTCGTCATCATTGATCAAAGCGGAATGCGCTTTGCCCAAGCTGCGCCAAAAGTCAAGGACACGATGTGCCTTTTCGAGTTCATCTACTTTGCAAGGCCAGACTCAGAAATGTATGGCGAGGGCCTCTATCAAGTCCGTGAAAACATGGGCAGGGAGCTAGCAAAGGAACAGCCCGTCGATGCGGACGTCGTCGTCCCCGTACCGGACAGCGGGATCCCTGCAGCGCAAGGGTTCTCCCAAGAAAGCGGCATCCCTTTCCATGAAGCGATGATGAAGAGCCGATATATCCACCGGACTTTTATCCAGCCGGACCAGAGGCTTCGCGAACTCGGGGTACGCATGAAACTTGCCCCTTTGAAGGGTCAGATCAATGGAAAGAGGATTGTCCTTGTCGATGACTCTATCGTCAGGGCGACAACGACAAAGCAAATTGTAAAACTCCTCTTCGATTGCGGCGCAAGAGAAGTCCACGTCAGGATCACCGCGCCGCCCATCAAGTACCCTTGCTTCTATGGGATTGATATGGCAAGTAAGGGCGAATTGGCAGCCGCCGTGATGTCAATTCCTGAGATCTGCAAGCATCTGGGCGCCAACACATTGGGCTATCTCAGTATTGAAGGCGCAAGTCGTGCCACCGGTGGAGCCAACGGAAAACTGTGCTTAGCTTGCTTCAATGGCGAGTACCCGATTTCCGTGCCTGCAGGGATGACAAAAATGGCGTTCGAAGAGCCGCCTGACGTCGGCCAACTCGCAACGGTCACTCGAGGACAAGGGACACTGGATTTCTAGCAAGCGACTATGGGTGCAAAACTTGTGAGTAACTTGGGGAAAACTCACTAACGCAGCCTCAGGGGGTCGCAGTTTTCCACATTTGGGTGTGGAAAACCTCTGGTTCTGTCGAAAAAGTCGACGAAGGAACTATTTTCCCGAAAAAGTGAATACTGTGTTTGATGAGACCATTTTCGCTCCTTTTGGCGTTGGCATGCTTTGCTCCGGCTACTGTCTTCGCTGACAACCTCGGCCCTGGGAAAGCTGCTCCAAAACTTGAGATCAAAGACTGGATCAAAGGCGAAAAGTTCACGGAATTTGAAGCAGGCAAAGTTTATGTCGTTGAATTTTGGGCCACTTGGTGCGGCCCTTGTAAAACTTCGATCCCCCACTTGACAGAGCTAGCCAAAGCCAACCCAGACGTGAAATTCCTTGGTGTTAGCATTTGGGAGGACAATGATGGCAGCAACATTGCTAACTTCGTGAAGGAGATGGGCGACAAGATGGACTACAACGTTGCCTATTCTGGGAACAAAGAAGGCATGTCAAAGTCGTGGATGGAAGCCGCCGGACAAAACGGAATACCCTCTGCGTTCATTATCAAAGACAAGACCGTGCAGTGGATCGGCCACCCTATGTCGATGGAGGAGCCACTTAAGGAGATCAAGGCTGGCACGTTCGACCTCAAGGCTTTTTCAGAGAAGTTTGAAAAATCGGCCACCGAAAACCGGGCCAGAATGGCCCTGACAAAAGAGTTCAATTCCATCGTGGCCTTGCACGACAGCGGGAAAAAAGCTGAAGCCGCCAAAGCCTTAGACAGTTTTTCGACGAAGCACCCAGACTGGTCTTCGCAAGTCAATATGACTCGCTTTGGATGGCTCGCCGATGACGATCCAAAGAAGTGGGACTCCGAAGCCACAAGGCTTGGCAAAAGCTCGGACGAAAATGACGTGATGATGCTCTTGTCTTTCTCGATACGACAAGTGAAAAAAGAAGGGGCCGCGTTTGCGCAAGGCGCAAAGGCTCTGCAGTTGGCCATGAACGGTCCAAAGGGCGGAGACATGATGACTCTCCAGTACGCCAACTACTACTACAAGCAAACAGGCGACAACAAGGCGCTACTTGACGTCACGAACAAGATCCTGGCTGCACTCCCGACTTCGGACATGAAAAACAACACCCAATTCAAAGAAGCTATGGAAAAGCAAAAGAAGGAGCTAGAAGCCAAAGGTATCAAGTAATAACAGATAAAAGCCCGGCCACATCATTTGTCTGGCCGGGCTTTCTTTTACTTTAGGAGCAATTTTTCCAGCTTGTGACGCCGTAAGCGTAAGGTTTTTGTAGGTGGTTGGTCTAGCCCTGTGACAGTTTGGACTCAATTGTTGCTCCGCTATGTTCGGCGTCCCTAGTCAGCCAGAGTTTGATCTTTTGTCTCGACCACCCATGGGAGTAGCGCGATGCCCAAGATTGCGATGCCGCCAGTCCAGAACAGGATTTTGACAACAGCATCTGGCCCAAGCTTTGCAACAGAACCAACGACCAATGCCATGCCTGCAGTGATGAACCGGCCCGCGTTATAGCAGAAGCCTGCTCCAGTGGCTCTGAGGCGGGTAGGGAAGAGTTCCGGTAAATAGAAAGTGAACGAACCAAAGATTCCGAAAACGCTCAGGCCGACAAGCCCAAAGAGCTTAAGTCGCACCAAAGGATCCCATTCTGGCCCATACATCAGCATGATTGAAACAGCGGAAGCCAACAGATAGATGAAGAACATGGGCTTTCGCCCAAGTCTTGTAGCTATTGGAATGGTCAGAAGGGTTCCGACGAGTCCGCCTAAGTTGAACCAGGTCGCGGCCTCTGTCCGGTATCCCGTCATGAGCATCTGGGTTTGGGTCGGATCTAAGCCCCGAAGCTTTCCTGTGGCTGCCGCATATCCGCTCGCGATGCTAGGCATGAACGCATTGTTCGTCCACCACATGAGCAGGGCGATGACAGCCATCGCCAACCCACTCCAAGTCCGCTTGACCCATTCTGGGCGAAAAAGTTCGGAAATCTTAGGGTGGCTGGACTCAGCGACGGCCTTCCATTTTTCGGGTTCCTTGATCCACATTCTGACAAGGAGCGCGACAGCGGCCGGTAGGAGACCAAAAAGAAAAACAATCCGCCAGGACAAAGCGGGATTTTGGGCAAGGGCTGCGCCAGATATAGACTTGTCAACCAGCACCGCTAAAAAAAGCCCCATAGGTGCGGCGGTGTAAAGAAGGGCGCCTGCTTGGACACGTCTTTTTTCTGGAACGACTTCGGCCACCATTGCAGCCCCTGCAGCCCATTCGCCACCTATTCCAAGTGCGGCAATAATACGAAACACGATGAGCACGGCCATGTTCGGCGCAGCGGCACAGGCGGCAGTCCTTAGTGCATAGAGAGCCATCGTGAAAAGGAGCGTCTTTGTCCGACCAATCCGGTCGCAGACCCGGCCAAAAACTATGCCACCTATCGCCCAAAAGACCAACAAGATCGCAGTGAGAACACCGGTCCAAAAAATCGTGGCGTCCTTTGCTTCTGGGGAACCAATTTTTAGGTTTAAAAGCGTCGGAACGCAGTTCGGGGCGACGTAATTGAACAGGAGGCCGTCGAATACGTCGAACCCCCACCCGAGCCATGCCGCGAAAACGACTGTCCACTGGTAACCCGTCATACCCCAGAGGTACAGCCGTGGAGTCATCTGGAGATTTTAGACGAATTTGGACGCCAGAATGGACGTCAAACCTATGGTCACTTCTTGCCGTATCGCCGCATGAACTTCTCGACCCGGCCCGCGGTGTCGACGATTTTCTTTTGGCCTGTGTAGAACGGGTGCGTAAAAGCGCTGATTTCGACGTGGACAACGAAGTGCTCAATGCCATCGATAACCCTGGTCTCGTTCGTCTTCATCGTGGAGACGCCTTGCCATTCGTGCTCACCGTCGACAAAGAGCACAGGATGGTTCACGGGATGGGTGTCAGTTTTCATCGGGCCACCTAGTTAGAACGAAAATTATGGCACGTCTTGGCTTAGCGCCGTGGGTCGACTGTCTTGTAGGGCCTCAGGTGAGCCTAGGCTGGTCGCGAGCGGTAAACTCCTTCAAGTCCCTTCGCACCAAAGGTGTTGCCCCGGGGCGTACTTATTGAACAGCCCATGAGCAACAAAAGAGTGTATCTGTTTCGTGACGGCAATGCCACTATGCGAGACTTGTTAGGTGGCAAAGGTGCGAACCTGGCAGAAATGACAAACATTGGTTTGCCGGTCCCCCCAGGGTTCACCATTACGACGGACGTTTGTAACGAGTATTACCGGGAAGGTAAGAAGATGCCATCTGGGCTTGCAGAAGAAGTCCGGGCTGCGATCTCAGATCTTGAGCGGTCCATGGAACGGACATTTGGTGGCTCTTCGAGGCCGCTCCTTGTCTCTGTCCGGTCAGGCGCAAAGTTCTCGATGCCAGGCATGATGGATACGGTTTTGAATCTGGGTCTGAACCCGCAGACTGTCAAGGCCATGATCGAAGAGACGGGTGACGCAAGGTTCGTCTATGACAGCTATCGAAGGTTCGTCATGATGTTTTCAGATGTCGCCTTTGATCTCAGCAAGCACCATTTTGACCAAGAGATTTTTAAGGGCTACAAGGAGAGCGTAGGCGCCACCCAGGATCTCGAACTAAACGCGAGCCAACTTGAAGAGGTCTGCGGACTGTTCCTCGACCATGTCCGAGAGCACTCAGGCAGGGAGTTTCCGACAGACGTATGGGAGCAGCTAGACTTAGCCATCGAGGCCGTCTTTAAGAGTTGGCAGAATGACCGGGCCATCGTCTATCGCCGGACGGAAAAGATTCCAGACAGCATCGGCACGGCTGTGAACGTCCAATCCATGGTCTACGGTAACGCTGGTGACGATTGCGGCACTGGCGTGGCGTTCACCCGTGACCCGAGCACCGGTGAGAAGGTGGTCTATGGCGAGTACTTGATGAACGCCCAAGGAGAGGACGTGGTCGCGGGCGTCCGCACCCCTGTGCCAATCAGCCAGCTAGAAAAGCAAAACCGCACAGTTTATGCCGAGTTTATGAAGACCTGTGACTTGCTTGAGTCCCACTACAAGGACATGCAAGACATTGAATTCACCATCGAGCACGGCAAGCTCTTCATGCTCCAATGTCGGAGTGGGAAGAGAACCGGTCCAGCCGCTGTACGAATTGCGGTCGAAATGGTCAAGGAAGGTGTACTTTCAAAAGAAGAGGCTTTGCAAAAAGTTACGGCCAGTCACCTCGACCAGATGCTGCATCCTCGAATTGACCCAGACTCGATTGAGGGCGCAACCCTTCTTGCGACTGGGCTCGCAGCCTCTCCAGGCGCGGCCTGTGGAAAGGTTGTGTTCGACGCAGACACTGCTGCAGATTTGGGGGTCAACGGGGGTCAGGGCGAGAAAGTCATTTTGGTGCGAGAGGAGACAAACCCAGACGATGTCCATGGCATGCTTGCCGCACAAGGCATCTTAACGGCGAGAGGAGGGAAGACCTCTCATGCCGCAGTCGTCGCCCGAGGATTTGGTATCCCATGCGTTGCTGGAGCCGAAGGAATCACGGTCGATGTGGACACGAGGCACTTCAAGACGGGGACCCACGTCGTCAAAGACGGAACAATTGTGACCCTTGACGGTTCGAGTGGCAACATCTATTTGGGCCAACTCAAGCTGATCGATCCTGAAGTCAGCGGTCACTTTGGTGAGTTGATGTCGTGGGCCGACAGCTTCAGAACCCTTAGAGTCCGGGCCAACGCCGACAATCCGCGAGATGCATCTCAGGCCATCGACTTTGGTGCAGAAGGGATCGGTCTTTGCCGGACCGAACACATGTTTTTCGAGACAGACCGGCTCCCAATCGTCCAAGACATGATCCTGACGAACGACGAAGGTGTGCGGCAGAACTGCCTCGCAAAACTTCAAGTCGTCCAACAACAGGATTTTGAAGGCATTTTTGAGGCGATGGAAGGTAAGCCTGTCACCGTTCGCTTGATCGATCCGCCCTTGCACGAATTTCTTCCATCGCACGACAACTTGTTACGCGAGGTCTCCGCACTTGAAGCCAAGGTTGGGCTGATTCTTGACCCGGAGGCCAAGCGAAGGACGCAAGAGAACCTGGACGAAAAATCAAAAATGCTCCACGCAGTAGAGGGAATGCGCGAGGCCAACCCCATGCTCGGTTTGCGCGGCGTTCGTTTGTCGATCATCCTTCCGGGCCTTGTCGTTATGCAAACTAGGGCCATCCTGCAGGCCGCAGCGACATTGATAAAGGCAGGCAAGAAAGTTTATCCCGAGATCATGATCCCGCTTGTCTCAACTGTGAATGAGCTGCGCGTCGTGCAGTCGCAACTTGAGGCCGAGGCCCAGCAGATTATTCAAGAGCAGGGCGTTGAAATTCCCTTTATGTTCGGCACGATGATCGAGCTGCCGAGAGCAGCCCTCACGGCTGGAGAGATCGCCGAATATGCGCAGTTCTTCAGTTTCGGGACAAACGACTTGACGCAAACGACCTTTGGGTTTAGTCGTGACGATGCAGAAGGGAAGTTTCTGCAGCGATATGTCGAAAACAAAATTTTGCCACGGAACCCATTCGAAACCTTAGACACCGTCGGAGTGGGAAGGTTGATGGAGATGGCCGTGCGCGATGGCCGTTCCGCCCGAAACGGGCTTAAGTGCGGAATTTGCGGCGAGCATGGCGGCGACCCCGAATCAATATACTTCTGCCATGAACTTGGACTCGACTACGTGTCGTGCTCGCCGTTCCGGGTGCCGATTGCCCGGTTGGCAGCAGCACAAGCGGCATTACGAGAGCGTGTCACCGTCACAGTGGACAAGTGAACGAAGCGGTCATTCTCACCTAGACTGGTGATGCGGTCTCAGTGAGAATGACGAGTCCCAAATTCGGTCGTTAGGAACCGACTTGCACAGCCCAGGCGGTCGTGGTGATAGCTACAGCCGTGAACATCTTGCGAGCTGGAATCATGAGGGGAGTGTTGGCCGTCGCCCCATTGATTGTCGCACCGCTGGCGGGCCACAGGTTGGTCGATGAAGTTCCGTTCACGTAGCCGCGGACAACCATTCCTTTGACTGCTGATGGAAGAGTCACCCCCCGTGAAGTCGTTCCACCTGTAATATCCGAGAAGGCTGAG
>JAEURO010000139.1 GCA_016788345.1 Chthonomonadaceae bacterium | reverse complement strand
TCAACATCTTTGTCCCAATGTCCTGGCTGGTCTTGAGCGACGAAGAATATGTCTACAAGCTGACGGGAGTAATGATGGAGGCATTTGAGCACTTGGTGAGTTTCCTAGAAAGGAAGCAAGTTGTGTGGCCAGTCCAGGAGGGACGCGCGATCCTGTATGAAGCATTGAAGGCGGTGAGAGAAGTGGAGCACCCACTTCCCGAAACCCAACCGGAGGCTGTCTGTTGGCGCGCCTTGGGGCTTGGGCAAGGCGCAGAACCCAAATTGCCACGCGAAGATCAGGACGACGGTTAGCGAGGCGTAAGCTCCCACGCCTACGACTACCTCGCCGACGGTAGGATCTGGAAGGACACTCTCGACGGGGTGGCGACGACGTACTCTTACGACGAGGAAGGGCAGCTTTTGCCCGAATCGCGAGGGGAGGAGACGACGTCTTACACTTATGACGGGAACTACAACAGGTTGACAAAGTCTGTGACGGGTCAGCCGACTGAGGAGTACAGCTATGACGACGCTGACAGGTTGTTGTCTGTCGCGAGTTCGGCTGGGACGAAGAGCTTCCTCTATGACAACTGCGGGCGCACGACCGAGGAGAAGTGGAACGGTTCTACCGTGAAATCCTACGCTTGGAACCACGATGACAGGTTGATCAGTGCCACAGGGCCATGGGGCACCCGGAGTTATGGCTACAACGGACTGGGATCGCGAGTGTCTGAGACCGGTGGGCAAGGCCGCTCGTGGCTGCGCCGCGGCGCGGGCCCGACGGCAGCTGTGCTGAAAGACGGCGTAAACCGGTACTCGGCGGGCGGGACGTTCCGTTCCCTTGCTGGGGGGACCTCGACCTTCATGGGCGGTGGTCACAAGTCCGTCGACGCGTTGTTGTCTTCGTCCCAGACCTTGACAGGCACTGTGCGCCGCGACGCCTTTGGGCTGACAAAGGAACAAACGGGAACCTGGAACCAACCCTTCGGATTCGGCGGCAACTTTGGTTACCAGACCGACGACGACACGGGGCTGGAGCTGCTTGGGAACAGGTATTACGACGCTTCCATAGGGAGGTTCTTGTCGAGGGATCCGATCAAGGACGGTCCGAATTGGTATTCCTATTGCCTGAATGATCCTATTAATCGTGCGGATCCGAGTGGGCACGAGTTGCTAACTTTGCTTGTGATTGGGGCAATCGCCGGAGGCGTGGCATTGTTCATGTGGGGAAAGAAGAAGTACGACGAATCAGTAGAGGAACGCAATCGAAAGAAGAGACTAGCCGCGATTCGATATGAGCAAGTTGGGTCTGATGATGGTATAAGTGGCAATTCTTGGCGCGGAGATGGTAACCGAATTACTGAATGTGTAGAGAAGCAGCGCCAGGAGGCCCTAGATCAAATGCAAGAAATCTATGTAGAGGGTCCCATCGTCAAAGTCGGCGGCTCCGTTATTGGCGGGATCGTTGAGGTCGGGGGACTTGTCGGCACTGGAGAAGGAGAGGGTGTTGGAGATGCCATCGAAGCTCTTGTGGATATCGGCAAAACGCTCAAAGGACTATTTGAATGACTAGCAGCCAAGAAACTGAAAATCAGCAACCTGCTCTTTGGATGCAGTCCGTGGAGCTGATCCTTATTTGCGTCCTAGCCATACTGATCGCTAGGATGGGGAGTCAACTAGTCGAACTGTACAAACTTGTGCCTCTTGACACTTCAGTAGATTAAGCCACTTGTCTCTATGTGCGCAAAATGCCATTGAATCATGAAACGAAACACAGCATTCCTCTTGTCAAGAACCATTTTGCTACTCTCCTGTATCGCTGTTTCGTTTTTTGTATTAGGACAGATCGATATTGCAATCCAAGACCTGAAGCTATTATCTAAGCAAAAGGTACCGCAGTCAAATGAACAACGTTAGAGACATTTTGGCCTACAACAGAGTCAATATCATCATCGTAGTTGCGGCACTGACTATCTTGTTGCTGCTCTGGGCTTGCTTCCCCCGGTCTCCCGGTATTGGTTTGAGCGGTGTGAAAGTACGATCTGGTACCCCGCACTAGTCATGTCTGGACACCACCGAATCTTGTCGAGGCATGTGGTCAGTCAGGTTATTGCGACGTGCCTGTTTTGTCAGAGTGCTCTAGCCTATGCTGTCCCCGCCGGGCGGATGGGTTCGCTCATTCTCAAGAACTCCTCGAACTCGGTCCTGCGCTCGCAGTCTTACGCATACCGCGCCGACTGGCGGGTGTCTTCGCACACGGTTGACAGCGTGGCGACGACCTACGACTACGACGAAGAGGGTCAACTCTTGACCGAGACGAAGGGTTCGGTAACGAGCAGCTACACCTATGACGGGAACTACAACCGCCTCACCAAAGCGGTGACAGGCCAGCCGACGGAGACTTTTTCTTACGACGACGCCGACAGGCTTTTGACCGTGGCTTCGAGCGCAGGCACGAAGGGCTTCACCTACGACAACGACGGACGCTGCACCAGCGAGACCTGGAACAGCACCGTCGTCAAAGAGTACGTCTGGAACGTCGACGGCCGAATGACGTCTGCCACAGGGAGCTGGGGGACGCGCAGCTACGCCTACAACGGCTTCGGCGCACGGGTCTCCGAGACCGGCGGCGCGAACAGAGCCTGGTTCCGCCGCGGGCCAAGCGTCACCGCGCCAGTCCTCAAAGACGGGATAAACCGCTACACTCCTGGCACTTCCCTGCGGGCCTTGGCAGGCGGCACCTCAACCTTCCAACACGGCGGGCTCAAGTCCCTCGACGCCCAGACCGACTCTTCCCAAGCCGTCAGCGGCACCAAGACCTACGACGCCTTCGGCGCGACCGCTTCGTCCACCGGAAGTTGGCAAGGCCAGTCCGGCTTCGGCGGCAACTTCGGCTATCAGGAAGACGACACCGGTCTAAGCCTTCTCGGCCACCGCTATTACGATCCTTCGATAGGGAGATTCCTAAGCAGGGATCCGATCAAAGAGGGCTTTAATTGGTACGCGTACTGCCGAAATGATCCGGTGAACCGGGCTGATCCCACTGGGCTCGGCAGCATCTGGAAGATGATTTTCAAGGGCGCAGGAAAGCGTGGAAAAGATGTAGAGTACATCGTGACGGAGACAGTAGGCGACATTGGAAGAATAAAAAACGAAATCAGGCCTGAGGGGAGTATCGAAGTTCACAAAGGACCACCTGGCGCGCCGGCACGCCACGCTCATATTACCGACGGCACAGAGCCATATCCGTCGGACGATATCTCTGACGTTCATTTTACGACAGAAAATCTGGCAGATAACGCGAAAGGGAAGGAATGGGAAAATTGGAGGGACAATGCCCAAGAAGTAGCAGGAGATATTTTGTCGATCATTCCTGGATTAGAGTTGCTAGCAATGCCGAAGATGATCTCGGACATATTGATTTCCCTGGTTGACGAACCAACTAAGATATGCAATAAGGGCTGGCACGGGTGGGAGTATGGCGGACGAGCTGGGATAAGTGAGAACGAACTCATGAAGGATATTTGGAACGAATGAAGGAAGAGAAGAGCTCCAGCGAATTCCAATCTCATGAGGTTGAAACAATCTTTGATGTCCTAGCCTTGATTGGACTGTTGCTCATGCACTCTGTTCAGAGTCGTGAAAACACCGCTGTTTGCTGCTCAGACGTGGAGCCTCTGGCGCAGGAACTCAAGTTTTCAAGGCAACGATTATTCAACGCATTAAGTGAATATTACCGCCCGCTGGAAGAATTGACGATTGAGCAGGCAGTTGAATTTATGAAAAACCAACCACCAGGTCTTGAATGCTGGGAGTTGAGTGCAATACGGGGAGATTCGCTGATACGAACCACACCAAAGGCTTTTGTAGAGAGCGGCCATGCTAACGGTGTTGGTTCATTGGTCATTCCTTGCCGAGAACCAAAGTGGATATATTACTGGCCCGAAGACTACAAATGGAACGGATGCCTCCTTCGAATTGGTGGGCACTATTAAACACAAATTCGTAAGCGAGAACTCAAGGTTCCAATACGGAAGCTCGCTCTCACTCGACTCCCAAACAGACTCTTCCCAAGCCGTCAGCGGCACAAAAACCTACGACGCCTTCGGCACGACAGCGTCTTCCACCGGAAGTTGGCAAGGCCAGTCCGGCTTCGGCGGAGGCTTCGGCTACCAGCCCGACTCCGACACCGGCCTCCAACTGCTAGGCCACCGGTACTACGACCCGAGCATCGGCAGGTTCCTAAGCAGAGATCCCGCAAAAGACGGTTCAAATTGGTATTCGTACTGCCTCAACGATTCTCCAAATAGGTCAGACGCAAATGGGCTATGGTTTGAAACAGCTCTTGATATAGCAGGTGTCGGATATGATTCGTACCAGTTCGGCAGAGAACCCACACTCATCAACGGAGTCTTCCTTGCGTGGAGTGTGATCTCTGTTTTCGTTCCAATAATTCCAGGTTCCTGGGTTGCACGTGGAGCAAAACTCCTTGCAAAGGGTGCTGAAGCTGAGAAAGTCGCAGAAGGAACTCGAGGAGAGGTGTACTTACTCCTAAACTTGGGAACTGGTGAAAATTACGTCGGCCGAACAAAAGATTTGATTCGACGGATAGGTGAACACGGAGACGAATGGACACACCAAGTCCTGGCACACACTGACGACTACAAAGAACAACGCTTCTGGGAGCAATATTACTTGGAAGGAAGAGGAGGTAACGCAATTGGTCTGGGAAGCATTGGAAATAGAAACAAAATCAATGGTATCAGAAATGGAAGTGACCTCTATGACCAGTTCTTAGAGTGGGCAACACATTTATCAGAGTGAGGCACCCTTAACAATTGATCAACATAGGAGACTTTTTTCACTTTACGGTAGGCCGAGACATTTCCGTTGCAATGGTAGTTCGAGCAAGGTTGCTACACGGTCGGAAAATGATGATCTCACAGTTTTTTATTATGCGGCCAGACGAGGATGTGTTCAATTTTAAATCTTACCTTGGGCGCTATCCGGATTTCACATCGTTGGTGCTTCCTGGGAACATCAGAAACAAACGATGGAAGAAGATTGGCCACATTCCAGAGGCCGAGTTGCCAAAGTGGGATGTGCCTTATTTTGTGAACTCTACACCACTTAGGCGCTCCCTCGGTCAGGAGCACATGCTCTGCAGGATTGTGCCAGACGAAGATGCGGGCATTTTTAGAGAAATTTGGATTCGCAGTGCTTCTCATGAGGAGTACCTTCGCTTCCCCTCGTCGACCGTGTCGAGTTCGATGGCAATAGAAATGCTCTTGCTCAAGATATGGGATCTCAAGAATTTGAGTGGAAATTTGAGTTACGCGCCAGAGTGGTATGAGATTTGTCCATAGCGCAGATTATGTCCGCTTGTCGTTCTAGAAACTATGTACTTCGCTCAAGACCCACAACCCGGTGTTCGTCTGTGGCCACCTTTGCCCTGTTCGCTGATTCCGCTCTCCCCGGGCTCTATTGCGAAAGGCTTTTCGCCTCACGACCAAACGCAACAGGCCCTACGGCCAGCCCAACATCGTCAAAGACGGGCTTGACCGGGTCACCGACTATGACTACAACGCCCAAGGGAACCTCATCAAAGTCACCAGCCCCGACGGGACGCACGAGGACTACGAGTACACCACCTTTGGCCGGCTGAAGAAGGCGACGGACGCGGCGGGGCACTATGGGGAGCTGCTCTACGACTCGTGGGACCGCCCCTACAAGAGCCTCGCCGAGGACGCGAGCTACGCCCAGATCGACGTCGACCCGGGCGGGCTGGTGACGAGCCTGCGCGACAAGATGGCCAAGGTCACAACCTTCGCCTACGACCAGACCGGGCAACTCCTCTCGCGCACCAGCCCCCGCGTCGACCCGGTCTCGCTGCTCCACTACACCGACACCTACGAATACGACAGCCACGGGAGCCTGGTCAAGTGGACCAATGGGCGGGGGAAGGCCGTCAACTACACCCGCGCCGCGCGGGGTGAGCTCTGGAAGGTCACTTACCCCGCCGGCACCAGCGGCCAGGAGGTCTACCGCTACCTGCCGACCGGCGAGCTCGCCCAGCGCAAAAACGGGCTGAACCAGGCCATCGACTACTTGCGCAACGGCGTCGGGGGGCTGACCAAGGTCGACTACCCCACCGGGACCACCGACACGACCGTCACCTATGACAGCGACGGGAACGTCGCGACGGTCGTGGACGCGAGCGGGACCACCACCTGGACGCGCGACCTCGCAGGCCGCACGACGCAACTCGCCCAGCCCGGGGGCACGGTCAACACCGGCTACGACGCGGCCGGAGCGCGTGTTTCGAGCGAGGAAGTCGGCTTCGGCACGTCGACGTGGGCCTACAACGCGACCACCGGTCGCCTGGACAGCAAGACCAACGGCTACAGCGAGACCACCAGCTTCCACTACGACGGCTACGGACGAGTCGATTATTTGACCCTGGCAAGCGGGGCAAAGGAGCACTATGCTTTCGACTCTATGGGCCGGGTGCAGTCGATTATCTTGAAGAACTCGGGTGGCACGGCCTTACGCTCCCATGTGTACGACTACCTCGCGGACGGCAGGATCTGGAAGGACACGCTGGACGGGGTGGCTACGACGTACACTTACGACGAGGAAGGGCAGCTATTGAGCGAATCCCGCGGCGAA
>JAEURO010000138.1 GCA_016788345.1 Chthonomonadaceae bacterium | reverse complement strand
TGCTGGACATCAAAGTGAAGAGACTGGCATTGGCGTGAGTCAGGGCTAACTGTCCAAGAGCTGACTCCTTGATCTCAAAGCCGTTACTGGTGAAAATGTAGAAAATCACATTCAGGGCGATGAGGCCAAACGTGACGATTGGAAACGACTCTGGCGGATTTTTCTGCTTGATCGGTAAGATCATTCGGCCCTAAGATCATGGCAAACACTGGCCTGGTTTGTCTACCTCTATTGTCCCGACAACTGAGGACTAATCGGGAGAAGGGGCCCTAGGTGTAAAGCTTGTGCCACATCCACAAGCTCGTTCAGCATTGGGGTTAATGAACGAGAAACCGCCAGACATGAGGTTGCCAGTGTATTCTAGTTCTGAGCCTTCCAAGAACTTGGCAGACTTAGGGTCGCACACGACTGTCAGGCCGTCGACCACTAAGGTCAAGTCCCTGTCTCTTGGCGCGTCGATCTTCATGACATACTCGAAGCCCGAACATCCTCCCCCTTTGACGCCGAGTCGTACGACGGTTCCAGCGTCACCTTTACGAGCAAGTAAGTTCTTGAGTTGCTCTGCTGCCTTCGAACCGATCATAACGGGAAAGCTCATGGTAGATTGGGACTCCGCTCTGCTGGCATCTGGGAAAGCTTTACAGTCTCTCCTAACCTGTGCTGAAGAATGTCTGCTATCGTGAGACCTTCGATCGAAGAGTCCACGGCCCGCTGAACGCGGCTCCAAAGTGGCCGCAATAAGCAATCCGCTTCATGGACGCACACAGGCAACAAGCCGCTGTGCCTCTCGCAAAAACCCTCACCATAGAGCCTGCCGCCCAAAGTTTCAAGTACGTCTCTGACCAATATTTCAGCAGGGTCTTTTCCAAGTGAATATCCCCCAAGCTGACCTCTGACACTCTTAATAAATCCTGCCCTACGCAGAAGACTTAGGAGCTTTCCTACATGCGAAGCAGAAAGGCCCTCAGCCCGCCCAAGCTCTGGAATCGTGATCGAACCCTGCTCACCTTTGAGTGCAATTGCGACCAAGCACCTGAGCCCGTATTCTTCTTGAGAACTAAATTTCATTCACCTTCTCTAAAACAATCCTAAATCCAGCCTGATGTGCTCGGGGATCCGATCGATCGAAAAAGGAGGGTCCCAAACCAATTCAAGTTTGACTTGTCCGACGCCTTTGGTCATTGAGGCGGCGTACTCGACCTCTCCCGGGAGTGTTCCAGCGACCGGACACGCTGGGCTTGTCAGGGTCATTTTGATGTCAACATCGCGGTTTTCCGCCACATCTACTGCATAGATCAAGCCCAAGTCATATACGTTGACTGGAATTTCGGGGTCGTACACCGTTCTGATGGACTCGATGACCTCATGCTCCAATAGGCTCCGCTGGATAGGGTTGAGCGACATCTCTTGCTCAACAGGTCCCGGCACGGTCACTTGCCCTCCAAAGCCGACTTAAAAGCGTGCCATGCGAGTGTCGCACACTTGATTCGATTGGGGTAATTCTTAACCCCTTCCAGAGCTTGAAGTTCGTCATACCCCTGTAACTTGGCCTGATCCGGCTTGTCGCTTGGAACCAACATTGCGTGAAAGGATTGAAAAGTCGAGTTCGCTTCATCAATTGTCTTCCCCACTAAGGCTTCGGTCATCATGCTAGCGCTCGCCTGGCTGATGGCACACCCGTTGCCTGAGAAGCTAACGTCTTTCACTGTCTCGCCCTCCACCTGAAGATAGACCTTGATCTGGTCACCGCAAAGAGGGTTATAACCCTCTGCCCAATGCGTCGCCGTCTCCATCGTCCGTTTGTTTCGAGGAGCCTTGCCGTGGTCCAAGATAATCTCTTGATAGAGGTCTGTCAAGTTCAACATTTGCCCCCAAATATTTCGACGACTCTTTCGGCACCACGGATCAGCGCGTCGACGTCCTCTTGCGTGGAGTAGGCAGCGAAGCTGGCTCTAGCGGTGGATCCGACACCCATTCGATCCATGAGAGGCTGGCAGCAATGGTGGCCTGCGCGGATAGCCACTCCCTCTGAGTCCATGACTGTACCGATGTCATGAGGGTGGGCGTCTTCCATTACAAAACTGACAATCGGCGCCGTTTCGCGTGCTGAGCCAATAACCCTCAATCCGTTTATCGACTGAAGGCGCTCTCGCGCTTGATGTGCCAACTCCGATTCTAGATTCCATAGCCGTTGCTTGCCAGAATCACTCAACCAGTCCAGAGCAGCGGCAAACCCGATCGCCCCTGGTACGTTGGGCGTCCCTGGTTCAAACTTTTCAGGCACTGGCGCGTAAGTCGTACTTGTCAGAGTCACTTTTTGGATCATCCCACCCCCTACTTGATAAGGAGCCATTGCTTCCAAGAGCTCCTTTCGGGCAAAGAGGGCACCGATCCCCATTGGGCCATAGACTTTGTGCCCTGCCATGGCATAGAAATCAACCCCAAGGGCCTGAACGTCCACGTCGATATGGGCTAGTGCTTGAGCTCCATCGACAAGGGTGGTCGCTCCGTGGGTGCTGACGAGCTCTGCAACTTCCGAGACCGGGTTGACCGTTCCGATGGCGTTACAAACGTGTTTGAATGCGACAAGTTTGACCTTGCCAGTAGCCAGGACGGCTCTCAAGCTTGAGATATCTAACTCACCTTTTTGTGTGACAGAGATTGGTTCAATCGAGGCACCGGTTGCTTCCGCTATGACTTGCCAAGGAACTATGTTCGAATGGTGGTCCATCTCCGACACTGCAATCACATCGCCTTGGGTCAGGTTTTGGCGTCCCCACGCTTGGGCGACTAAATTTACGGCTTCAGTGCAACCCTTGGTGAAGACAATTTCTTCGGGAACACTTGCGTTGACAAACCTGGCAATTTGCCTTCGGGCATCGTCATAGTGATCGGTCGCACGGACACTCAGCGAATGGATCCCGCGATGGACGTTCGAGTTGTCGTGCCGATAGAAGGCTTCCATAGCCTCCAGCACGGCAACGGGCCGCTGAGTCGTCGCAGCGCTATCCAGATAAGCCAGAGGATGACCGCTGACCATTTGGTCGAGGGCTGGAAACTGATCCTTTATCGGATTCGACAAAATGGTCGCCACCATGACTATTCTACGCCGAAACCGGACTGAACACCGAGCCAGCCTAACCGTTAATAAGTTTCACCAGGCCGAATGACCCTATCGACCACAAACACGACTCCATGGTCGGCTCCAAGGTCGCTCTTGATAATCTCCGCACCATTAATGGTAACTTTTCCGTTTTTGGACTCAATCTTTAGTTTGATGTTGGCGGCCGAAAGGCAAGCGGGCTGCTCCTTGATGAACTTGAAAGGCGCCGCACTCTTGACCATATGAGCCAATACAAAGGCGCGCAACGCTTCTTTCCTCGTTTTGACCCTTTGCAGCAACCCGCCATCAAACTTTTTGAATGCATCGTCTGATGGAGCGAAGATCGTCCATTCACCCGTCATTAGCTCGACCGAGACCCCGGCTTCCTCAATGAGCCCCCAAAAAGTCTGAAGCTGGCCAGTTTCTTTCATGACGGTCGCGATAGACTTTGTGGACTTAGGCACATCGGCCTTGTTAGGCATCGTTGGAGCTTTTTTGATAGGTTTTGCGGCTCCAGTTGGCCCCTTGTTCCCTGGCATCACCTGCAAGACCTTTGGCGGTTTTTTGTCAGGTCCGTTTGGGGTGAGCGCGACCTTTGGTGGCTCCTTGGGAGTGACCTCTGGCGCACCGCCCCGTCCGTTCTCAGTGGACCCTTGGGCCGGTTTATTGGCTGTGGAGCCAGGCTGAGCCTCAGTACTTGATGTGGGGCTACAAGCCGCAATGGTGATCGCCAAGCAAAACGCTGGCCAAACTTTTTTGATCGACATACTTCGTTCCTAGACATATTCTAACTTCTCACAAGCCCACGGAGTGCCCAATTTCGGGCATAATCCGACCATGCTCGCGCTATTACGGTCACAGCTAGACCGGCTGACCTTGGTCCACCGAGGAAAAGTGCGAGATTCCTACGAGCTGGACGGGCACCTTCTCATCGTCGCTAGCGACCGTGTTTCGGCATTTGACGTTGTCATGAAGAACGGGATCCCAGATAAGGGCCGGATTCTCACACAGATGTCAAACTTTTGGTTCTCGCGCCTGTCAGAAGTTTGCCCTAACCATTTGGTGGACACTGACGATGACAAAATTAAGCTTCGGATTTCAGATTGGGACGAGTCGCTAGCTGGCCGGTGCGTGATAGTACAGAAGGCACACCCACTGCCAATCGAGTGCGTGGCACGAGGTTACATCATGGGCTCGCTCTATCTCGATTACCAAAATGGGGACACTCATGGATTAGACTTGCCACCTGGCTTGCAAGAGGGGGACATACTTCCTGAGCCAGTGTTCACACCTGCGACCAAGGCGGAGGTCGGCCATGATATCAATTTGTCAGAGAGCGACGCCAAAGACTTGGTTGGGGCGGAAGTGTACGACCTAGCAAGATCTTGGACTTTGGAGATTTACCAAAGAGCTGCAGAACACTCACTAACCAAAGGGTTAATTTTGGCGGATACAAAGTTTGAGTTTGGCCTCACTGATGACGGCCTTATCTTGATAGACGAGGTGCTGACACCTGACTCTTCCCGATATTGGGAAGCCGACAAATGGAGCCCAGGTTCGAGCCCACAGAGTGTCGACAAACAGTTCGTCCGAGATTATCTGAAGTCGATCGGCTGGGACAAGTCCCCCCCTGGCCCGATGCTTCCTGACCGCGTGATCGAGACAACCCGAAACAAGTACATAGAGTGTTACGAGCGGATCACGGGCCAGAGATTTGAATGATCTGGATCTACAACATCTTCGTCACTCTGACATCCTTGATCTGGGTTCCATGGATGATTCTGAGGTCACGTCGGCGAAAAGACCCTGTGGATTGGAAAGAGAGGGCTGGAACGTACTCCTTTCAACTCAAAAAGGGAGTACCTCGAGTCTGGATGCACGCTGTTTCGGTCGGAGAGGTTATGGCCGCTCTGCCCATCCTGCGAGAGATCCGCAAGTCCTCACCAAATTTGGAGATCGTGTTGAGCGTCACAACAAGTAGCGGACATTCGACGGCCATGTCAAATGCCCAAGGTCTCTTTGACCATTTGGTTTATTATCCGATAGACATTTATCGATTTGTCCTTTCAGCCCTGGTCAGGATCAGACCCACTGTATTTGCTGTCATGGAGACTGAGCTGTGGATGAACATGCTAGACGCGTCGCATCAGCTAGGGATCACTAACATCTTGGTGAACGGCCGCATTTCTGATCGGTCATTTCCGCGGTGCATGAAGCTGAAGTTCTTCTACAAAGATTTACTGTCCCGCCTGGATCAATGCCTTATGCAGACTGAGACGGACAGGGATAGGATCAGTCAGTTAGGGGCGACATCGGCCCAAGTGCTAGGTAACTGTAAGTACGACCAGGCCGTAGAGGGTTTGGACGCAGACATTTCTGCCATCAGGACTTCGCTTGGTTTGCCTGATGCTGTCCCCGTCGTGGTCGTCGGCTCGACACGGAGCGAACTTGAAGAAACTCTTGTGGCTACGGCCCTGGACGGCCCTCCGGTGGTCGTTGTCTGGGCTCCAAGGCACGTTGAGCGGGCTGCTGGTATCAAATCCATGCTTGAGAGCCAGGGACATAGCGCAGTCCTTCGATCAACTGGAAACCCTATGGGGGAAGCACGGTACATGATTCTCGACACTTTCGGGGAACTGGCTAACATTTATGCAGTTGCCGACGTCGTGGTCATTGGCGGAGGGTTCGATAAACTTGGTGGGCAAAATCTGCTTCAAGCCCTTGCCCATGGCAAGCCGGTTGTCCACGGGCCTCACATGCAGAACTTCGCCGATGTTGCCAAGGCAGCCCAGGCAGCTGGAGCTTCGAAGTGTGCTTCGACAGCAGCGGAACTCAGGGAGGCGGTTTCGTCACTCCTCGCAGACGAGGGGCTGAGGGACAAAATGGGGCAATCTGCAAAAGCGGTGGTCACGGCGAATCTTGGGGCTGCAACACGTTATGCCGAAGCCATAGTCCATGCCGCCGGTTCTCACAATAAGGGTTCGATAGCAAGAACTTCCGATCTATGAGGCACGTCCTTTAAGCCAGTATGAGCCTGGTCTCACTATCAATATTGACGCTGGTCTCTTTTGTAGGTGCCCAGTCGCAAAACGATCTCGTGGATCGATGTCTCATTTCACGCGGGAAAGCCTACTTTGTGGGTTATCCGACGCTAGTCTCAGACGATGCTGTCCGCGAGTTTGAAGTGTCACCGGACGGTAGCTTCATTCTGATGTCCTGCTGGGGGACTGGCAACGAAAAAATAGATCAGATTGCGATGCGTGTCCTTACAGGCAAGCCCGAGGCGCCGAAGATAGTTTGGAAGAGCTACGACTGCAGGCGCGACAAGTTGCAAATCATTCCTGGTTTCGAAGGAGTTGACATTCAAAATGACCTTTGGTGGACGTCTGTCAGCGGGATTGCTATAGCTCGGCTACCATCAACGAGTCTTGAAGGCGAATCCCTATCGAACTACGTCAAAGTTTCTATGACAGACAATAAGGTCACACCCTATTTGTCTCACAGGCCGGGCCTGAGTGAAGCTGCGTTTATGACGGTGAGTCCCAAGAGGCCCTTCACCGTCCTAGTGTCCCAAACCCGAAAGCA
>JAEURO010000137.1 GCA_016788345.1 Chthonomonadaceae bacterium | reverse complement strand
AATCGTTCGGACCGGCAGGCGGCCAGGTGGCGGGTCATTGATGAGCGACATTTGACGAATATTCATTAAAGCCATGCTCAATGTCCGTGGAATGGGGGTCGCAGAAAGCGTGAGGACGTCAACGCTGACCTTGAGGGACTTGAGGGCTTCCTTGTGCTTAACCCCAAACTTTTGTTCTTCGTCGATGACGAGCAGTCCCAGGTTTTTGAACTTGAGTTCTTTGTTGAGGAGCGCGTGGGTTCCAATCAGGACGTCTACTTCGCCTGATTCCAGTTTTTTCTTGACGTCAGTCTTTTCTGCTGCCGTTCTGAATCGGTTGAGTATGTCCAGCCGGGTCGGAAAGCCGGCGAGCCGTTCCACAAAGTTCCGATAGTGCTGCTCGCTCAGAATCGTTGTCGGGCAAAGAATGGCAACTTGCTTGCCTTCCTGTACGACTTTGAATGTTGCACGAATGGCGACTTCAGTCTTACCAAAGCCTACGTCTCCGCATACGAGCCTGTCCATAGGAAAGTCCGTCTTAAGATCGGTTTTGACATCTTGGATCGCGGCCAACTGACTTGGTGTTTCGACCCAAGGAAACGTGTGCTCCATTTCCGATTGCCATGGCGTATCAGGGCCATAGCTTTTTCGCGAGACTTTTTTGCGTTCGGCGTAGAGGGCGATGAGGCCGCGCGCGAACTCACGGGCCTCTTCGCGGGCTTTTGAGACGGTCTTCTTCCATTCGCTGCCCGTCAAGCGATTGATCTTCGGGGGAGAGTCCTCGGGGGCGAGGTACTTTTGAATTCGGTCCAACTGGTCAGCTGGGACGAACAGCCTGTCTGGGACCTGATAGTCGATCTGTAAGAACTCTTTCTCAACCCCGTCTGTGACACGGCTGGTCAAGCCGCGGTAGATTCCAATACCAAAATTGATGTGGACGACAAAGTCGCCCGGCTGCAGGTCAAGGATCGTTGTGACAGGTATGCCCTCGCTAAATTTCCGCTGAGCCAGGCGGAGCCGTGCGACACCGAAGAGCTCTTGGTCTGTCACAAGGGCCAACTTGCTGTCCGGAACAACGAAACCACCAGCCAAATTGCCTTCGAGCAAGAAGACTTCCCCGCCTTTGGCATCTTCGAACCCCTCTTCCACAGTGAATAAATCGACCTGAGATAACATTGACTTCGCTCGAAGTGGCTGCTCGGTGGAGAGCCCGATGATGAAGCCCTGCTCCAACCAATCTTTCAAGCTTTTGGTGAGCAAGGTCGGCTGACCTCGATAACCGGCCAAGGACGCTGCACCGATTGCCGTGGACTTCGAGGATGGCAACCAGTTGGGCCCGTCTCCCATTGAGAGCGACAAAGTCCGGGAATGAGAACCCAGGTGTTCTGGGGGCAATAGGAAATCGTTGGTCGTCGAGTGGAGGATCTCTCCCCGGTTGTGCCGGTGTTGCAATGCGTCCTGAAGTTCTGACTCAGACTTTGCCGCGACGGCTTCCAACTCGTCTGGCTCGTCCAAAACAACCGTCCCACCTTCTGGCACAAGGTCGACCGCGCATCCGGAGTCCGGGTGAAGCAAGGGTCTGTACAGGTCGAGCCGATCAAAATACGAGCCTTTCAAAAGTGACCGTATGTCGCCCTCGACCAACTCCCGAAGCCTGCGAGAGTAGTCATCCGACATGCGGTCTGCCTCGATGTTCAGGGCATGCCCAATCATTTCGGCGACCTGTGCCGCTTGTTCTGGCAGAAGCGTCTCTCTCGAGGGGCCGACCTCAAGCCCGGCTGCCGAACCTTGCGACCTTTGCGTCATGGGGTCAAATTCGCGCACAGTCTCCACCTCGTCGCCAAAAAGTTCAACGCGCAACGGCCGCTCACTGCCCATCGGAAACACGTCCAAAATGCCACCTCTGCGGGAATACTGCCCTGGCACTCTGACAGGCTCGCCAAGTTCGTGCCCGAGCCGTTCAAGGAGCTTGCAAGTTGAATCAAGATCCCAAGTTTCGCCTGGCTTGATTTGTACGAAAGAGGCAGACAGGTCTTCTCGTGGGAGTGTTCGTTCGAGCACGGCCTGTGCAGATCCGATCACAAATCCTGGTCCATCGGACACTAAAAAGCGCAAGGCACCGATCCGCTCGGAGAGCGCGACAGTTTCTGGAGACGAGTCTTCATAGAGGGAGCTTTGCCCGTTTGGCAGCACCTTCACTTGATCGGCCGGAACGCCGCAGAGCCCCAGTCTGGCTTGCCATTGGAGGGCCTTGTCATAGGACGACGTGACAACAAGAACCTTTCGAGGCTTGGAGCCGGCAGTGCATAAGGCTGCCACCAAGGGGGCCCGGGCTTCCGCCGTTAGCCCAGTCCATCGGCCACTTACGTTGCCGTCCTCGGCCCCATCCCATGGCGCAATCCGCCGGGCCAGCCAATGGGTGAACTCAGAGAGGCGCATGCCGTTCGATGATCTTACCGTGAACCGGACCGGCACACCGGGTGACGCACAAATTGAGGCAGACTGAAGAAAGTGTTCAAAAGGTTGATGGAGCGGGTCGACAAGATGCTGGGCAGGGGTGTCATCGACGACGGTCTCTATGACGAACTTGAAGAGGCACTCCTACAAGCAGACACAAACATCAACACGGCCCATGCCATCATTGAAGACCTCCGCAAGGCCATACGCACCGAAAAAATTGTGGACGTGTCTGAAATCAAATCGCGTCTAAAGGACGAGATTAAGTATCGATTTGAAGGACTTTCTGGCTCAGGTCTGAGTTTTTCGCCTGAGGCACCTTCGGTCTTTCTCTTTGTAGGGGTTAACGGCGTTGGAAAAACCACGACGATTGGCAAGCTGGCACACCGTCTCAACAAAACTGGTCGCCGGTGCTTGTTGGCGGCTGGTGACACATTTCGTGCAGCAGCAATCGAGCAACTAGGCTTTTGGGCGGCCAAGAGTGGTTCAGAGTTTGTCGGGGCCCAACCCGACTCAGACCCTGCCAGTGTTTTGTTTGACGCCATTCAAGCAGCCAAAGGAAGGGGCTGTGACGTTGTCCTCGCCGATACAGCTGGCCGCCAGCACAACAAGGCCAACCTCATGGCTGAGCTCACCAAAGTGTCAAAGGTGACCAACCGCGTGCTAGGGCGGAACCCGGACGAAGTCATTTTGGTCTTGGATGCAAACACCGGGCAAAACGCAGTCAGACAGGCCGAAGAGTTCACTGCGGCGACTGGCGTGACAGGACTGGCGCTCACAAAGGTCGATGGCACTGCGCGTGGTGGAGCGCTGATTGGCATCCAAGAAAAACTTAAGCTACCTGTCAAACTTGTCGGCTACGGCGAAGGGTTAGGTGACCTAAAGCCATTTGACGCTGGCGAGTTCGCGAATAACCTCTTCAACTAAACGGAAGTCATTTCAAGCCAATTGGCTCCGACTTTGCCATCGACTTCTACCGGGACGCTGAGCTCGATCGCAGACTCCATCTCATGGCTCAGTTCTTTGAACAGAGATTTGTTTGCAGCAGGGTCGCCTTGGACTTCGAACACCAATTCATCGTGCACCTGCAGGAGCATTCGGTGCCCAGTACCCTTCAGGCTCTTATGCACACGGATCATGGCGATCTTGATCATGTCGGCCGCAGTCCCCTGGATAGGTGCGTTCATGGCTTGCCTTTCGGCATATTGTCGGACACCTCTATTTGCGGCATGTATGTCGGCAAAAAACCTCCGTCTGCCTGAGAGGGTCTTAGTAAATCCAGTGGAACGTGCGTCTGCGACCACAGCTTCGGTGAAAGCCTTGACTGTCGGAAACCTCTCGTTATAAGTCTTAATGAGCTCGGCCGCGTCAGTGCGTGAAAACCCCTCGCCCAATTGGCTAGCCAGCCCAAAGTCAGTGACACCGTAGAGCACTGCATAATTCAAGAGCTTTGCCAGCCGTCGCTGGTCCTTTGTAACTTCCTTTTCTGACACTTTGAACATAGCGGCTGCCGTCACAGTGTGGACGTCGACACGCTTTTGGAACGCTTCAACCAAGTTCGGGTCGCGAGACATGTGGGCCAGCACACGAAGTTCAATTTGTGAATAGTCGAAGCTGGCCAGCTGATATCCAGGGGCCGCTTCAAACGCCTTTCGCACTTGTCTTCCAAGTTCTGTTCGGACTGGAATGTTCTGCAGGTTCGGATCAATACTGCTCAGACGGCCTGTCGCTGCAACCGTTTGGTTAAATGTAGTATGAACCCGGCCGTCTTGCGCAACGAGTTTGGGAATCGAGTCGGCGTACGTGCTTTTGAGCTTTGTAAGCTCTCGATAGTTAATGATCTCCTTCGCAATTTCGTGGTCGATCTCTGCCAAGACCTCTGCGCCGGTGGCCCACCCAGTTTTTGTCTTTTTGCCGCCTGGAATCTGAAGTTTTTCGAAGAGAACTTCACCGAGTTGTTTTGGCGATCCAATATTGAACTCGATACCCGCCATTTCGTGGACAAGCGCCCTGGATTGGCTGACCGAGACCTCCAAGGTCTTGGAAAATTCGCGTAAGTAGTCGCAGTTCACGGTGATCCCCCACGTTTCCATTTCGGCGAGGATCGGAACAAGGGGCAACTCGATGTCGTCAAGGACACTGTCCTGCTTCTCGGCCACGAGTTTGTCTCTCATGACTGGCTCGAGCATGAGAACCGCGACAGCCCGCTCATGTGCGTATCTCGGTCTAGTGTCAAGGTACCCTTGACATAGGTCGTCAAGTTCGTATTGACTTCGGCCAGATTGCAACACATATCCGGCTAAGAGCGAGTCGAACGCTGGTGGGGCTACTGGGTAGCCATGGGAAGTCTTATAAAGTGGCTTCAAGTCGTGGCCACCTGCCCGTTCCGGTTGTAATGCGAGCAAACGCACGGCGTCATCGAAGCTGACCCTTGCCGCTCGTTGCCCAACTGCCACGAACGCTTCCTGGTCGCTGGCTTCCCCGAACATGGATGGCTGGTCAGAAGCATTTGACACGAAGACTCCATAGCGATGAGAGTCGCCGACAAAGGATTTGAGCTTGTCGAAACTCATTTGGCCAGGGATCAATGCCGCATCGATGGCGTCACGATGGACCACGGCGTGTGTCTTAGCCTGTTCAGACATGTACGGGCCAAGCGCGGCCTCCAAGCGCTTTGCTTGCGACTTGAACTCGAGGGACTCCACCATCTCGCGGACTTTTGCGAGGTGCTCGACGTCGATATGGAACGGTTTCCAATCCCAAACGACTGGCGCAGTCCGGCATATTGTCGCCAAACCCTTGCACAACATCATCTGTTCGATCATGGGTTCGATCTTTTTGCGGTACTTCTCTTCGAGCTCGTCGATCCGTTCTACAAGTTCTTCGCAACTTGAGAACCTCTGCACCAGGAGGGTCGCAGTCTTGTCACCGATGCCCGGAACGCCAGGAATGTTGTCGCTTGCATCCCCGGCCATAGCCTTGTAATCGATGAGCTGCATAGGCTCAAACCCGTACTTTTCTACGACCCGTTGTGGGTCGTAGAACGAGGCCTCTGCCCCCCGGATACCAGGCATCATCACCGTAACATGGTTATCCACAAGTTGTAAGTTGTCGCGGTCACCCGTTACAATGACAGTGTCATACCCCTTGCTCTCTGCCAGTAGGCTTATTGATCCGACCAAGTCGTCCGCCTCGAAACCGACTTCCTCGAGGACGGGGATATTGAGGGCTGCGATCATGTCCCGGCTTGTGACAAGTTGCGAGACAAGCTCTTCCGGCGTTTCTCGCCGAGTTCCTTTGTACTCGGCGAAGTCGGCGTGCCGAAAGGTTTTGCCTGGCGCATCCAAGGCGACGACGACCGCATCTGGCTTCAATTCGCCAAAAAGCTGAATCAACGTGTTGACAAACCCGAAGAGAGCGTTTGTTGGACGCCCATCGCTCGTACTGAGGAACCTGGTGCCATAGAAGGCGCGGAACAGCAAGCTAAACCCGTCGATCACAACTAGCTTTTTCTGACCAAGGTCTGGAAGTTGGTTCAAGGTCACACTTCCCGGGTCATCGAGGGAGAGCCGGGTACATCGGTCGGCTCAGAGACTTAACGTCTACCTTCCACTTTCCGGCGACTTTGACCAACTCAATCGGAAAAGCTTCCGAATACGCCGAAGGTTTATTAGAGTCCTTCGTGAGGTCCATCGTCACTGAAGCCCGGTCGGTTTGCGGACTCTTGCTGTGCTTGACAATCCATGCAAACTTGTAATACTTACCGTAGTCGGTCGTCCTCTTCCACGCGGCCTTAATGTCTTCGATGGGCCTTGGGGGGTCGAAATAGCTCATTTCCGCCAATTTGTCGATATCGCGCGAGGACAGGGCGATCATGAACTCCTTTGCAGCCGCCGTTGGGGACTGGCCACCTAGGAAGATTAGGACAACCATGGCGACGACAATGCCGAGCAGTGTCACCATGATCCAGTTTGCCCGGCCAGCAGATTTCATGTCGTGGATTTAACCCGGAAAACATGCCGCGCCGTAGATCGGGCTTACGACCCGGTCAGCTGTGACCGGGTTCGGATCAACGTTTCTTCCGGCGACACCAACCAAGTGCCGTTAAACTTGTGTGCCGAAAAGACAAGGCTTTGCAACCCATTGGGTTTGAATTGGTAGTGGGCCAATATCAATGCGTCGTTGCTGTTAACGATGACCCGATCGATCTGGTGCATTTACCCTTTCTCACGGATACCCGCGAAATTGCATTGTTTCAGAATGTATTCTGGGTGGTTATTCTTGTGCTCCC
>JAEURO010000136.1 GCA_016788345.1 Chthonomonadaceae bacterium | reverse complement strand
ATCGGGTACGCAGACCTCTCCGACTTCTTCTACGTCTGGCTTAGACTGTCGCTTCGCGATATCTACCCTGAACTCTTTGCCACGATTGCGGTGCCTAAAGCTGCGGAGCTGGTCGCGACTCCCTACCGGCATGGTGGGAAACAGGCCGCGGAGAGATTCTTTCTCGACGGCATGGCAGAAGCGATGAAGCGGCTCTGCGAGCAAAGTCATCCTGCCTTCCCGATAACAATCTACTACGCCTTCAAACAATCTGAATCGACTGGCTTAGGCGGACAATCGAGTACTGGGTGGGAAACCTTTCTAGAAGCCGTGATGCGCTCGGGCTTCGCGCTTACCGGAACATGGCCCATGCGAACTGAGCTTGGCAACCGAATGATTGGCTCGGGAACGAACGCTCTCGCGTCCAGTATTGTTTTGGTTTGCCGCGAGCGGAGTACGTCTGCATTGACCGCAACCCGGCGTGCCTTCTTAACGGCATTGGAGAAGGAAATGCCCAGGGCCGTAGCCGACCTTCAGCGCGGCAACGTAGCTCCAGTCGACCTTCAGCAGGCCGCCATTGGTCCAGGGATGGCCATCTTCACGCGCTACGAGAAGGTGCTCGACTCCGACGGTCGACCGCTCACGGTGCGCGACGCGCTTTCGCTCATCAACCAAACACTCGACGAAGTCCTCGCCCACCAGGAAGGCGATTTCGACTCGGACACTCGTTGGGCGCTAACCTGGTTTGACCAGTTCGGCTTCACCGAGGGCGATTTCGGAGTCGCGGAAACGTTGTCGAAGGCCAAAAACACCAGCGTCGAAGGCATCCGCGTCGCAGGGATTGGAACCCACGGGAAGGGCAAGGTTAGGCTGTTCAAGCCCGAAGAGTTGCCCGCAGATTGGAACCCGGACGATGATAAGCGGCTGACCGTTTGGGACATGGTCCATCACCTCATCCGCACCCTAGAGCAGGGTGAGGAAGTCGCTGCAGCGCTGCTTGCTCAACTGGGAACCCGCGCCGACATCGCCCGCGAGCTGGCGTACCGGTTGTATTCCATTTGCGAGCGCAAGAAGCGAAGCGCCGACGCCCAACGTTACAACGCTCTGGTGCAAAGCTGGCCCGAACTTCTTCGGCTGGCTCAGCAGGCTCCACCCAAGCTCCAGGGCGCGCAACCAACTCTTGAGGGGATGAACTAGAGGTGGCGTTGGCTCAAGAACTCGACGTCCACCGAATGCTTCAGGACCGCATTCGAGTCTTGTTGATTTCAACCCCTAGGGGCAACTTGACGACATGCCGATTCGATGAAGCTATCTCTGAGGCCAAAGAGAAAAGCATTCCGGACGACTATGACTTCCTGCCGGTCGTTTCTGGCGAGGAAATCGTTGGCAGCTTCGAAACCAAGCGAGACTACGCTGAGGCTTCCATGGTCTCAGAGGTTTACAACCCGCTTAAGACCGAGATGCTGATTGGCGGCGACGCATCGGTCATCGACTTCGTGGAGTCGGCCCATGAAGTGCCATTTCGCTTCGTGGTGAGCAAGAACGGAATCATTGGCATCGTCACGCTTTCCGACCTGCAGCAGTTCCCAACTCGTGCGAGCCTGTTCACGCTCATCATGGACTTCGAAATGCTGCTGTCTCAGGCTATCGTAGTTGCCTCGGGCCCTCACCTGGAAGACTGGGCTAAGCACCTCGACGGGACCCAGAAGAAGGCATCGGAGGGCTTCGTGAAGAGGGCGAAGAAGGAGGGCCGTTACGTGAACGACCTGCTGGTCACAAGTTTGACGGCTAAGGTTCAAATCATGGGCGCTCTCTACCCATCCGTTAGAGACACGCTGGATAAGCTCCAGGCACCGCTGAAGGGCCTTCGCGACCGACTTGCTCACGGCGATGTGCTTGACAGTTCACTGGATGGCCTGAAGCAGATTTCGTTGACGGTGCGCGACATTCTTCAGTGTCGCCATCAGCTTGAAGCATTGATGGGAGAGGCATAGAAGAACCATGGCATTGACCAACCACGAACGCGTCGGTAAGGCGCTCGACCAACTGAAAGAGGGACTCGTCCCCTTCGTCGAGCGCGAGATGAAGTCAGTCCACGGCGCTGACTGGTTCCTGACGATGCGTGATGCTGTCAGCGAGAGCCAGGCTGCCAACCTCGGCGAGGAGTCGAATCCGAAATACGACGCTCGGTCGCTGCTCGCCATCATGTGGAACCAGTGGAACGACGTGTTCAAGCGAACGCTCGGATTCAGCGAACGAAGCATCGTCAGTGAACTTCGCGACGCCGGAAACAAGTGGGCTCACCAAGAGACCTTCAGTTCAAGAGACGCCCTGCGGTTTTTGGATTCGGCGACTCGCTTGCTTGCCTCAATAGCCGCTGAGCAGGCGGAAGCGGTTGACCGGATGTATCACGAACTGAACCGCCTCGTCATCGACGAGCAGGTTCGCAACGAGAAGAAGAAGGAGTCGCGCGGCACGGTCGACTCGGTGGTGACAGGGACTCTACGTCCGTGGCGCGAGGTCGTCAGTCCGCATCCCGACGTTGCAACCGGGCGCTACCAGCAGGCAGAGTTCGCCGCAGACCTGTGGCAGGTTCACATCGGCGAAGGCTCGCCAGAGTATCGCGAACCAGCCGAGTTCTTCCGGCGCACCTTCATGACCGAGAGCTTGACCAAGTTGCTGGTTGATGCGATTCGTCGCCTCACCGGCGATGGCGGCGACCCGGTCGTGCAGTTGCAGACCAACTTTGGCGGCGGCAAAACGCACTCGATGCTCGCGCTTTATCACCTGGTTTCCGGTCGGAAGGCCAGCGACTTGGTGGGAGTTGAGCCCGCCATGCAAGAGGCTGGGGTGAGCAAACTGCCAGAGGCGAAGCGCGTCGTGTTGGTCGGCAACAAGCTGTCGCCCGGCAACCCGAGCGTGAAGGCAGACGGCACGGTCGTGCACACCCTTTGGGGCGAACTCGCCTATCAGCTTGGGGGGAAGGTCGCCTATGAGAAGATTCGCGCCGATGACGAACTCGCAACGAGCCCCGGCGACAAGCTGCGAGAACTGTTCAACGAGTTCGGGCCCGCCCTCATACTCATCGACGAGTGGGTGGCGTATGCCCGTCAGCTGCACGTCGACAACGACCTGCCCGGCGGCAACTTCGAGACCCAGTTCTCGTTTGCCCAAGCGCTGACCGAGTCGGCAAAGCTCGCCAAGAACTGCCTACTGGTCATCAGCCTTCCCGCGAGCGACACAGCGACGTCTCCCCATGCACAAGGCGATGACATCGAGGTCGGTGGCCAGCGTGGCCGCGAGGCTCTGGAGCGATTACGGAACGTGGTTGGGCGCGTGGAATCCTCTTGGCGGCCGGCAAGCGCCGAGGAAGGCTTCGAAATCGTGCGCAGAAGGCTTTTTGAGCCACTTTTGGACCAGGAGCAGTTCAAATCCCGTGATGTGGTGGCGAGGTCCTTCTACGACCTCTACAGGACCCAGCATCAGGAGTTCCCGCCCGAGTGCCGAGACGCCGACTACGAAGAGCGGATGCGAGCGGCTTACCCGATTCATCCGGAGGTCTTCGACAGACTCTACTCCGACTGGTCAAGCCTGGCGAAGTTCCAGCGCACGCGCGGCATCTTGCGTTTGATGGCGGCGGTGATTCACAGCCTTTGGGAGAAGGGCGACCGCAACCCGCTGATTCTGCCCTGCAACATCCCGATTGACGACCCGCGAGTCCAGTTCGAGTTGACAAGATATCTACCTGACAACTGGGTGCCTGTCATTGAGAAGGACGTGGATGGCCCGAGCGCCCTGCCTCTTCGCATTGACAGCGACGTGCCAAACCTCGGCCGATACCATGCCTGCCGACGTGTAGCGCGAACCATCTATCTGGGTTCGGCGCCAACAACGACTGCCGCCAACCGAGGACTTGAAGACCGGCGCGTGAAGCTCGGTTGCGTAATGCCCGGTGAGCAACCGCCCATCTTTGGCGATGCGCTTCGACGTCTGGCTGGAGCAGCGACCTTCCTTTATCAAGACGGCCCCCGATATTGGTATTCGACTCAGCCTACGGTCACCAAGCTAGCCGATGACCGCGCCGAGCAACTCAAGCGCGACACCGATGCGGTGGCCCAGGAGATTGAGAAGCGGGTCAAGGCGGATTTGCGAAACACCGGCGAGTTCTCACGAGTCCACCCCTTCCCACAGTCGGGAGGTGACGTGGCCGACGACCGAGACGCTCGGCTCGTTGTGCTTGGCATCGAGCAGCCCTACAGCAAGGAAGGGTTGAGCGTGGCCGAGACGTTTGCCAAGGAAGTCCTGCGCAGCAAGGGCAACTCGCCTCGCTTGTATCAGAACACGCTGGCATTTTTGGCCGTGGACAAGGCGAAGTTGCAGGATTTGGAGGAGGCAACGCGCCGTTTCATCGCATGGGAGTCCATCCTTGGTGAGCGCGACATCCTCGACCTATCTCCGCATCAGGTTCGGCAGGCCGAGACGCAACTCAAGAATGCAGACAGCGCGGTCGCTGCGCGCCTTCCCGAAGTGTTCCAATGGCTCCTTGTTCCGGTTCAAGAGGAGAAGAATCCGGCTGCGCCTATTGTCTGGGAAGCCCATCAGTTGAAGGGGGATGGTTCTCTTGCCCAACGTGCCTCCAAGAAGCTTCGCGACAAAGACCTGTTGTACGTGTCGCTTTCGCCGACCCGGTTGAAGATGGAACTCGACCGCGTGCCGCTTTGGGAGGGCAACGGAAACAGCCATGTGGCGATTCCCGAACTGGTGGACTACTTCGCTCGGTATCTGTACCTGCCGCGATTGAAGGCCCCTGGCTTGCTTCTGAACGCGATTCAGGAAGGCATCAAACTTCTGACCTGGGGACAGGATTCGTTCGCTTACGCGGACTCGTTCGATGAGGATGCCAAGCGTTATCGGGGTCTGGTCTGCGGCCGCGTGGTCTCGCTCGGAGTGGATATTCCAGACGGGTTGCTTGTCAAGTCAGATGTTGCCTACCAGCAGTTGCAGGCTGAGGCACCGACAAGTCCCTCGACGAGAGGTTTCGAGGTCGTTCCTGGACCCGGACCTGGCGAGCCAAACACTGGTTTGTTCGGGGGAACAGTTAGTTCTGGAGACGCGAATAAGCCAGGGCTGACTCGATTTCATGGCAGCGTGTCGCTCGATACAACAAGGGTCGGTCGCGATGCCGGGCGCATTGCCGACGAGGTGGTGAGCCATCTATCGGGAATCGTTGGTGCCCAAGTCAAGGTCACGCTCGAAATCGAGGCTACATTGCCGTCTGGCGCGACTGAGGAGATTGTCCGGATTGTCACTCAGAACAGCCGAGATTTGAAGTTTGATTCTGGCTCTGGGTTCGAGGAGTGATGGAAAAGTGTCGCACTATATATTAATCTCCTCCTCTCTCCCCTTTCTCATGCTCGCGAATTCATGAACTCCTCGCTCCAATAGATTCGCTCAACAGTCCTTCTGTTTGGGGCGTTGTCGCCAAAGAGAACCTTCGCTACGCGATGACAGTCCCCAGCAAACAAGTCATCATCGGGGCGAGCATAACGCCGAATATGGAGTTCAGCTGTCCTGACCATTTCGGCGTTGCGGGAGCGGTCACGTCGCCATCTCAGGTTGTTTACAAATGCCCGAGCCGCAAGGACGTCATCCTCGTGCGCAATCACGGGTAGAGACCCACGACGCGCAGATTGCTGTGTTTGATTCCGATGGAATGTCTGGCATTTGTTGAAGAGTCCTCGAACGGTAGCAAGTCTCTGCTCAACGGTTGAGGCTGGGCCAGGAATTGCGCGCATCTTCCCAGCCAACATTTCCTCAGCGTCATCTCCGTAAACAACAACATGTGCCCAGACACCATGCCCGCTCGTGAGGTAACGGTAAGTGTCACCAGACTGAACATCCTCTGCGCAGATGTCAATCAGCTTTGAACCACTGGTGCGGCCACGTGAGGCGGATGTTCTGTCCCGCTGCTCAAATGAGGGTGTAGCCACCGGAGAGTTGAGTTCATCGACCGGCTTTCCGGCCAGGGCCTTGACAACCTGGTTCGTGCATTCGCTCACAACCTTATCGCTAGGAAGGTCATGGTCGGAGACGCAGTGGCCTGTCAGCAGACTATCGACCAGTAATGGCAGTTCGTGGCCGGACGGTCCAACGATGGGCTTGAAGCACGCTCTGCCAAGAGCAACTTGGTCGTCGACGCTCGCGTAGCTTCCATCCTCACGAAGGAAGAGACCTAGCGCGCCGTGTGCGTGCAACATGAGTGGTAGCCGCATGATGTTCCGGACGCCATCCTTGAAATCTGTCACATCTAGGTTCTCAGGCAGACGAGCCTTGAGGAGCGCCTTGAAAGCATCGGATAGCACGAGGCCGTGCGGCGTGAACACAAGGCTCGGCAACGGGCAAATGACCTGGATGCCTCGTCGTCCAGTGGCGAGGACGTGTGCTATCAACCCCAAATCGGCAGCCGCTGAGTGGCAGTAGCCAATCAAGGCTTTGAGGCCTGCGACATCCTTAGATTCGAAAATCGAATCGGCATCGAGGTCAATACGGATTGCAGAGACTGTTGGCGCTAGCTTGCGAGGATTCGTCCACTGCTCCTGGAAACGGTCGCATGTGCCAAGTGCGAACTGATTAGGTGCGCAAAGTGCCCTGAGGACCTTGTTCTCCGAGAGCAGTGGGTTAGGAATCCAACGCGAACCAAATGCTCTTTTTCGCCCCTGCACGTATTGCCACCAGCCAGAAGCGTGCTGCTCGGCCCAAGTCAGGTCGGTGACGTTGGAGAAAACTTCGGCGGCAACGGAGGCCGCGACTTTGCACTGCCTATAGTGGCGTGCATCGAGCTTGCGGCCGCTCGTCTGCATGTCCACGAACGCATGTGGGTCAGTGTAGGCGGCGAAGGGCAGTAGGTTCTGGGCAAAGTGCGCGACATCCAATGTTATCTTCATAGAACA
>JAEURO010000135.1 GCA_016788345.1 Chthonomonadaceae bacterium | reverse complement strand
AGACAGAAAACGTGTCGGCGGCCTCTACTAACCCCGAAGACGTACCGGAGTGAACCAGCTTGGACGTTCAGTTTGGACTCGCTTCGCTTTCTCCAAGTTGGGACGGCGCGATCGTTTGTATCGGCACATTCGACGGGGTCCACTTGGGGCACCAAGAAGTCGTAAAAACCGCTGTTGAGCACGCCTCGAAAAGGGAACTCCCATGTGTCGTTGTCACTTTCGACCGGCATCCGGCGGCTACGCTCGCCCCAGAACTAGAACCCTGCAGTCTCTGCAACCTAAACCAGAAACTTGGCTTACTTGCGAGTCTCGGAGTATCGACGACAATCGTCTTTGCTTTCGACAAGAGTTTTTCTGAGACAGAGGCAGATGTTTTCTATGAGCAAGTCCTGGTCCGGACACTCAAGTCCGCCCAGTTGGTGGTAGGACACGATTTTGCATTTGGCAAGGGACGCAAAGGATCAGGAGAATGGCTGGCTGAGAGGATTGCCACTGTCATTGTGCCACCTGTCGAGCTCGAGGGCCTTCGCGTTAGTTCTTCAGCCATAAGAACCCTCGTGTTGCAGGGCCAAATTGACCAGGTCAAGCTTCGACTGGGGAGGCCGCACGCCCTTTCAGGTGTTGTCTGTGCAGGACAAAGACTTGGCCGCAAGCTGGGTTTTCCGACGATTAACGTGCGACCGACCGGGCGTATATGCGCTCCAAAGAACGGAATCTATGCCGGTAAGGCCATCACAAAATTGGGTGAGTTTATTGCAGCGATCAGCATCGGGGTCAGACCTACTGTCGGTGGCCTCGGCCCAACTATTGAGGCCCACCTTCTTGACTATCCTGGAGACTCGCTGTACGGCCAATCGGTCTGTTTGGAGTTCGACGCATGGATCAGACCTGAGGAGAAGTTCGCGAGTTTAGAAGAACTGAAGGCTCACATCGGGAAAGACATCGTGACTATACGCGGTTTGATGAACCCGTCTTTGTGAACGAACCAGTGCGGCCCGCTAGTCTGTAAGACATGAAACGGATAATCTTTGTTGCAGCAGGTGTCGTGTTCTTAGCCTTACTTGGACTCACGTTCTTGGGACAACCCAGTGATCAGCAGCTCATTAAGGAGGCCCTGGAGGATGCGGTCAAGGCCAGCCGGGACGGGCGTCCTGGTGGAGTCTTAGACAATTTGAGCGGATCGCTCCAATACAATGGCGACGACGTGTTGGACCGAGGCGCGATTGCGGACTATGTCAAACGTGCCAAACCAGACATCACCATCGTGAGCCCAACACCGGTCATCCGAGGCGACCGAGCGATCATAAGTAGTGCAGTCGACGTGACGATGAGGGTCGGCCCGGCATCAGTGCCTATGCACATAGACCAAGTTGAAATTACCCTCGCACGCGAATCGGGCGTCAGGTTTGGACTGTTGCCTACAAAAGTTTGGCGGATACGCAGCGTGACCGCCAAGTCAGTGCCAGCTTCGTCGCTTGGCTATTGACCCTCATCCTCGCACACTATCCTGAACCCGGCGAAGGATCCGTCAGAAAGCCACCAACGGCTTTTTGGCATTTGTGGATCGGTCTCTTGCCACTTTGGAGTCCAGCGCTTTTCGCTCAAAGGGCTGATAGAGGATGCAGGATCAAGGTACGAACCACCGCAAAGAACTGGCTTCCCAACCGAGTCAGTCGCCCACTCACCAGCGTTGCCATACATGTCGAAGAGGCCAAACCCATTTGCAGACTTCCTTCCTACCGGGTGGGTTGTCCGATCGCTGTTTTCAAGGCACCAATCGGTCGACTTGACATCGGGCGCGTCAGAACTGGCTCTGCAAGCCCAAATCCATTCTTCTTGGGTGGGCAATCGATACTTCTTTTTGCTGACATTAGAAAGCCAGCGGCAAAACATGTCCACATTCGTGTAGCTTACGTTGATGACGGGATAGCCGTTATGGCCCCATCCAAGGTCTGGCAAGATATAGCTTTTGCTGGGACGGGCCACGGCATCCGGGCCGAAGACGGTCTGGTCGTAGGACTTGGATGGGGGCCCGCTCTTAAGAAAGGCATCAAACGCTTCCCAAGTGACCTCGGTCTTAGCCATGAAGAAAGCCTTGATTGTGGTTTTCTTTCCTTGAAACTCGATTTCGCCTCCAGGTATCGGCACCATGTCGATCTTCGCCACAGTGTTTGGAAGTGACTCAGTATAAGGGTCAGGACCGCTCGAGGCAGAGCCCAGGCGCAAGTGCCCTAACCCAGGGATACTTAACGAGCACATGAAGAGCAATGGAGGTGCCACGCGACATTTGACGGGCCTAGCCAAGTTCGGTTTCTTCTTTCTTCTGTCTACCTTTTCCGTCATGTCGTTTGCCCAGTCGTCCTTGCAACGTTTTACCTTCACTGAGTACCACATGGGCATCGATGCCAGGATCATCGTCTATGCCATTGACCAAAACCAAGCAGAAAAAGCATGCACTTCTGCCTTCGCCCGCATCGCTGAGTTAGACGAATGCATGAGCGACTACCGCATTGAAAGCGAATTGAATAGGCTCTGCCGCAAAGCGGGATCCGGCCCAGTCAAAGTGTCCCCGGACTTGCTAAAAGTCCTCTTAAGGGCACAAGAGGTCGCAAGGCTTTCAAATGGAGCGTTTGATGTGACAGTAGGGCCGGTTGTCAGGGTTTGGCGGGCGGCCAGGAAGGAAAAGCGATTGCCGATGGCTGACGAAATCAAGGGAGCCATGGAGAAGGTCGGCTGGAAAAAAATGAAAGTCTCGGCCAGGAGCCAAACTGTCACACTCTGGGCTCCAGGCATGCAACTGGACCTTGGAGGCATCGCAAAGGGCTATGCCTGCGATGAAGCACAAAGAGTCCTCAAGCGGAATGGAGTGTCTCGTGCCTTGGTAGAAATGGGTGGGGACATTGTTGTGAGTGGGCCGCCTCCAGGTAAGAAAGGTTGGTCGATCAGGGTTCCAAACGCCGGCAAGGACATGTTCTTTGCCCACAAGTCTGTGTCTTCATCTGGAGACACCGAACAATTTGTAGAGATCGGCGGGCGACGGTATTCACATTTGATCGATCCACGAACCGGACAG
Organism: Chthonomonadaceae bacterium; assembly: GCA_016788345.1. Taxonomy (GTDB): domain Bacteria; phylum Armatimonadota; class Fimbriimonadia; order Fimbriimonadales; family Fimbriimonadaceae; genus JAEURO01. The sequence continues at coordinate 3,878 of JAEURO010000135.1, read as the reverse complement.
GCCCTGATCAACCGGATCCAAGCCACCGTAATCGCCAAGGACGGCCTGACGTCCGACCCACTGACAAAAGCCCTTTCAATCCTGTCTAAGCGAGAAGGCCTTCGTGTTGTCAGAACCTACCGAGGAACAAAAAGCTACGTGCGATCACTAGCATGGTCGAAGTCCTAACCTAATCGTCACTTGTTGACTCTCATGAGTTCAGTTTTGCTTGGGATATAGCCCTCTGAAGCTGGTCTCCCATAGGCATCGGGATGGAGGTACATCCCTTGTTCCATTGGAGGTTTGATCCGCACATCACTAAAGGGTCTTTGTCTTGAAGCTGGATCGTTTCGGGTCGCAAAGACCTGCCAAGACACTTCCACACCCGGTTCGCTTGTTGCAACTTTGAACCTTCCGTTTTTGATCCGGGCCGAAACCCTTGCCATCGCGAATCTAGTCTCGTCTACAACTGTCAACTGGTACTCGAAATCCTTGTTTATCTCTTCAAAATAATCTGGGAGAATGACCCAAGCAGATCCCGTTGAATCTGTCCTGACATGTCCTTTGTATATGTTTGTTCGTTCGTTGCTCTCGACTGAAGAGTGGACCAGGTACTTACCCGTTGGATCCTTTGGATGGTCAATAATAAACGCCTTTTCAAACCCAAAAACACACCCTGTCGCCAATAAGTCCCCAGAGAACCAGCCAGCGTAGCCCGTGTTGTTACATAGGCCACCTGACTCGATGCCAAGAACCCCAATGCCATTTGGGGACAATGTCCAGCCACCAATTGGGATTGAAGTCGTCGTCGACGTAGATGTGGCTACACAGATGACTCCCAATTCACCAATTTTGTTGGCCACAACGGGCACCCTGGCGAACGGAGTGGTTGTTCCGATGGCGACTCTCCCACCAAATGGTTGAAGCATAAAATCTTTTTGACTTGAACCTTGGAGGACTGCACTGTCTAATGTCTTGGACCACCTAAAGTCAAGGAATGATGCGGCAGTCGAACCTAGATTGATGACGGAATCTCCATTCAGGTTACCGATTGTTAGCGCCGGGACCCCAGGCGTCACTCCCGGAATGTTGGAGTTCAGAGTCACCGTGCTTTTGGGGTCATTGAGATTGACACCCACGTTCCCGGTGGCCTTGATGAGAAACTGGTCGGGTCCTGTCGATGCGAACCCCAAGGCGTTCGTCGAATCACCCCAGACAAAGCAGCCATCAAAGGCGGCGCGCGCTTTCAAGCCCGCAGCCAAGGACCCGGTTCCAGATGCTATGTTGCTTAAACCACCTGGAACGCTTGAAAAGTCGCCGCTTGCTAAGTTTTGCGCCCCTGCGGAAACGCTAAACTTTCCACTCGACTTGTTGTTAGTGCCTCCCACGACCGTGGCGTATTCTCCAGCCGCCTCGTTGTCCCTCCCACCAGCGATTGTCGATCCAATGGCGTTTTGTGGAACGATGTTGTTCATTCCGCCTGCAATCACCGTACCGTCACTTTTCTCGTCGATGCGGTTATGTGATCCTCCCCCAATATTCGAGTACTGAGAGTTTGCAACATTATCGGAGCCGCCCAAAATTGAGGAAAAGCGGGCGTAGTTTGGATCTGGATGCTGATAAACACCGACAACGTTGTTCTGGCCGCCCGTGATCGCGGCCCCGAGAGCGTCAGCCAAGTTTTGTTGCCCGCCTCCAATGACAGCAACCCCACTTCTCGCTTTGTTGAATGCGCCTCCACCTATAAAGACAGAGGTGCCATATCCGTCGTTGCTGTTTCCACCCGCGACTGTCGCAGTAAAATTTGCGGCCCGGTTTCGAAAGCCTCCGCCGATAGTCGTGTAGAAATCGATCGCCTCGTTCTCAATTCCACCAGCAACTGTCTGACCTTCTGAAACGCCGACTAGGCTACCAAGCGGTCCGGCAATGTTTCGCTGACCACCACCAATAGTGGCGTACTTACCTCCAATTTGGTTTGAGGCGCCTCCCCCAATCGTGCTTTCGAACCTATTTGATTGGATTGAATTGAATGATCCGCCTCCAATGGTCGATTCTTGCCCTAAGACTTGGTTTCCAACACCGCCTCCAATTGTGCCAAAGTCTGCCCCAATTCGATTGATGTGCGACACAAGAAATGGGACGTGAAATCCTCCACCACCTGACACGGTTGCGCCTGTGACTCCAGGGTCGATAATATTCAGTTTATATCCCATGAGCACGTTCACCGTATCATATGAAGTATTCGCCACATGGTCAAACCTTCCAACCCGCTGGTTGTCAACGACCATGTCCCACGGAAAATTGTTGAGTGTCCCGAGAATCTCACCCCCAGATGCTGTGTTTCCAGCCGTGTCCCACGAAACACTTTTTCGGTCGGCAAATGGCGTCTCCATAAAAGTTCCAGGGTAAGACGGCGACTCACTAATAATGATTAGCAAAGGGATAAACATGGCTAAGTCCTTACAATCCAAAAGTACCTGATCGATAACTTATCCGTCAAACAAGGTGGCACCTACATGACACAAAGGGGCTGCTAAGAACGGAACAGTAGAAATTGAGAAACAATTGGCAGTGAAGCTCGTCGGAAACAGTATGCCCCTGCCCTGTCTTGTCTACGCTGCTTTCTTATGCGAGACCATTCGCGCAGAACAGGCACATCACCATGCTGTTACCTTCTTGACGGCTGGGAAGCAGGAAGTCGAGATTCTCGGAGCCTGTCGCTTGGAAAAAGACCAGATGGTCGCATGGGGCCCCTCGGGTGCGACAGACCCTAAACTCGAGTCGTTCATCAACGAGTGCCTCAGTACCCCCGGAGTTAAGACACTGAAACCCAGCGAGCCAGGTCTTGTTCGCCGGTTCTTGGTCATGCGAAAACTGAGAACTGTCCCCGACTCCACGTTGATCAATGTGAATGTTCCAGGACAGGTCAATTGGCATTTGCTCCGATCCACCGCGACAAGGGAAGCCGAGACAGAAAAGACTGAAGAATTTACCCTTCATGAGATCGGTCGAGACTCGGTCGATGAGGACATCAAGTTGGGCGTTATCGTTGACACTGGCTATGAGCGCAGCCCATTGACGGAATGCAAGGTTGGAGCATTCTTTGAACTCGGTTCGGCCCATGTAAAGGTCTCGTCAATTAAGCCGGTCGCCAAAGGAGATGGGATCACACAGCCATCTTGGAAGGTTATGTTCGAGGTCGACCAGACGGATGAAGGCGAAGTGAGAATCGGTATGTGCGACAGCTTTGGGGCACCGTTCTACATCACTTATTCCGATAATAAGTACAAATGGTGTCGGATGGGTGATGGAGACCCAAAGCTTTCAAAGGGGCGAAAGTCGCGCGTCCCCTTGCTAACTGGTGGTGGATCGGGAGCATTCGCCAGCGCTCGGTTTGCCGCGGACAGTAAGGGGCAGCATGAAGCCACCCTTTACCTCGACCCTGCCGATGTGTCTTTCATTGCTGTCCGAACGGTGAGAAAGAACTCTACGCTTGGCCCAGTCGCGCTCAACCCCATTCCCAAGATCAAACCGTGATCGCGGGTCAATCAGGGCGCACCACAAGCACCCATTGACAGAGTCTTGCGAGTCCTAGAGCCCGAGACGACCCCACATGGCGTCGACCCGGGCCACTACGTCCGGTGCCATCGTGATGAGCTTGGGATAGTCGCGGTTGAAACCGTTCTCGCCGGGCCACTTGTGGGTGCAATCAAAACCGATCTTTCCCCCGAACCCTTCTTGTTGCGACGCATGGTCCAGTTGGTCGACAGGGCCCTTACTGTGGAGCGTGTCGCGCCCTGGGTCGCAGTTCGCGCCGATCCGGAAGAGCACTTCGCCGAAATCTTGGACATTGGTGTCTTCGTCGAAAACGAACACGAACTTTGTGAAAGCCAACCCTC
>JAEURO010000134.1 GCA_016788345.1 Chthonomonadaceae bacterium | reverse complement strand
GTGGTCTAGGAGGACAAGAAATTCCCCTATTAACGCGAGTTTTGTCGGTTCTGTATGCGGTTCATTCAGAAGGTTCAGGCGGGCTTACCCGGAAGCCAGGCAGGTTCGACCCCGCTATTGTTGAGGCTTTTACTGACGTCCAGCTGGCTGCTTAGATGCCGGTCACTTCGTACCAAGGCATAACCAAACAAAGCCGTGGTAGTCAATGGGGGGCATCAAGGGCTGAAGCTCAGTGAAAATCTCGTTGAGCTCTTTGTCAATCTGTTGGATTGCTGTATTGGCCTGGTAGAGCCGGTCAAAAATTTCTGTGTACTTGAGGCTTTGTTCGTCGGTCAGTTTCTTGCCAAACTCAACACCTAGCTCCTTATAAGTCGCGTGCGCCAACTCGTCGTTGATTTTGGCTGCCCTAGCCCGGAGATCGTCTTGTTTCCCCCGCAGCATTTCGTAGCGCGCTTGGTCTTCGGAGGACAACTCTTTTGGGGCTCCTTCGAGCACGCAAAAATCGCCAATAAGCAAATCTTTCTTTCCGTCACCATTAAAGTCGCAAACATAGGGTTTTGGCCGCATCCTTGGTCGCGCTATCGCCCAGTCAAGCTTTTTGCCCGGCAGTGCACGGATCGGTTCGCATTCCAACGGCGTCAAATCGGAAAAGATCTCGATCACTTGGTCGAAGGATGGTTTTTTGCCGCCTTTCATGCCATGAAAGTACCGAAGCCGTCCATTGTCTTGGCCCAAGAACAAGTCCATTTCGCCATCCTGGTCCCAATCAACCGCGCACGGGCCACCGTCGTTTGCGTCTTCTATGTCCAAAGGTACAGGTGGTTTAAATGTTGCTCCGCCTGCGTTTTCGAGGTACCACACACGGCCGCTAATCGTGCCGACAACTAAGTCTTGCTTCCCATCCTTGTTCCAATCGTAAGGCGCGACCGAAGTGGCATTATCGATTTGTATTTTCGCCCCCGACTCGTCCTTGAGCATGTCGGGTGCGCTAAACACACGGTCAACCTGCCCCGCGAACAGACTGAGCGGCCCATCATATGAGCCCGAAACGAGGTCTATGGATTTGTCGCCGTTCAAGTCCACGAACTGTGGACCGAAACCTACACATCAGCCATAGCTGACCTGAGCGGTGCCTCCTCCGGCTGACAACCACTGGAATTCGCCAAACTTCGGGGCACCCTTTTCGCCGATGTTCGTGTAGATCCGCGCCTTCCCCCCTTCGAACTGTCCTACCACCAAGTCTTTCTTCCCGTCAGCGTCCATGTCGAACCAAGCTGGGGCCGCGTGACCATGCTCGACATCGATATACGAGGCACTGGCCATGAGTCGGACTGGGTCAGTGAGGCCTAAAGGCAGATTTATAGCCGGGTGCCACAAAAAAGATGTCAAAAACAACGTATCAGTCTAGACGTTTTCCACCACCAATCGCAACACTGTAGTCTGCAATATTGGCTCCGGGAAAAATACTGTGGAAAACAGGTGGAAAGTGTATGCATTTTAAGAGCGCAATTTCGTCACTTGCGGTGTAAAGTGTTCATGTCGATCCGATACGGCAATAGACAAAGCAACGAAAGGGCAACCAATCGAGGCAACGTCTGAAAGCCATGGAGAGACGCCGAGAAAAGCAAGCGGCCCTTTCTCCCTGCGGGGATGGAGTGTGCAGTGTCTTGTGGATTTCGATGTCCGTGACGAAAGAGTTCGGCTGGCCGCTAAAGGCTTGATAGGCCGGTCGAGCTAGAGCCAAGGCACAAGCCTGGCAAGGCTCTCGTCCGGGCGGGCAGTGCCAGAGGCACGGTTCGGCCCAAAAGGCCGGAGCGTGCTGCAGGGCACGGCCAATTGGAAAGTCGAGCCCAGTGTTCGAGGATTCAGCAATGGAACCTTGGACAAAGAGCTTTGAATTTCCCAAATGCCTAGGGTGGCCGCAAGGCCCTGACTTGGCGAAAACGCATAACGGCGTCAGAAGTTTACTTCTGGCGCCGTTTGCTCTTGTTTGGCACTATGAGTTGGACGTTGACGGAAAAGAGCCCCCTCTCGACCTGGACAGGGGGCTTTCCTTTTTTGGCTTACCTGTTTTCGAGTGCGACGAACTCGGTCACTTTCGGTCCTTCATAGATGCATGTCGGACGTATCAGGCGGTTGTTATCGAGTTGCTCGATCATATGGGCGCACCATCCCGTTGTGCGGGCGACCACGAAGATCGGTGTGTAGAGCGGAATCGGTATGCCCAAAAGGTAATACGCATAGGCCGATGGGAAATCGACGTTCGGGAATAGCTTTTTCTCGTCCCACATGATGCGTTCCATTGTTTCGGCAATGTCGCCCCAATGGGTGTCGCCGACCCGCTGGCCGATCTCTTTGCCGAGTTTGCTCATATAGGCTGCTCTCGAGTCTCCGACCCGGTATTCGCGGTGGCCGAATCCCATGATTTTCTTCTTTGAAGCCAGAGCGTCGTGAGTCCATTTTGCTGCATCGCCCATTTTGTCGATCTCCATGAGCATGTACATGGCCTCTTCGTTAGCCCCGCCGTGGAGCGGACCTTTCAGAGTTCCGATGCCGGTGACAACGCCTGAGTAGAGGTCGGATAAGGTGGCCACACAAACACGGCAAGCAAAGGTGGAGGCGTTGAAGCCGTGCTCGGCGTAGAGCGTCAGCGATGCGTCCATAACCTTGGTCACGAACTCGTCTGGCTTTTCGCCCTTCATCGTGTACATGAGATTCGCAGCGATCCCAAGCTCGGGATCTGGAGAGATCGGGTCGAGACCCTCATTGATGCGGTGAGCTGCTGCAACCAGGTTGGCGGCCTTGGCCACAATTCGAATGGCCTTTCGCACATTAGCCTCGTGGCTGATCGGGTCTGCCTCATAGTCTGAGTCCATCGCACCGAGCATGGAATAGGCCATTTTTAGCTTGTCCATGGGGTGCATGTTCTTGGGGCACAATTTGAGGGCGTCGATAACGGGCTGCGGAATGGCGGACTCGTTACTTATCCGAGCCTTGAATTCGGCGAGTTCGGTTTTGTTCGGGAGCTTGCCCATCAATAACAGATAGGCAGTCTCTTCAAAAACGGCGTGCTCGGCCAGCTCATGGACATTGATGCCTCGGTACGTGAGGCTGGACGTGGGGACGTCGATCTCGCTGATTGTCGTGATGCCAGCAATAATTCCTTGCAAGCCAGGACTGTAATCGGGATAGGCTGTTGGCGCGCTCATTGTCCTTTCTCTCTTCGGTTGAATTGTACCAGGAGCCTAGTCTAGGGCCCCGGGGAACTTGATATTCGATCCTATTGCAAAAAAGGACATACTGGGCCTGATGACACGAAAAAAGATCCTGTCGGGGATTTTGCTAGGCTCCATGGCTGCTTTGACCACAGGCTGCGCGGGAACAAGTGAACTCCTAGGTCTCAAAGTTGACATTGGTCCGGGTGACGCGTTCTTTCCTAAGACCATAAGTGGCGTCCCAGGCTCCACGATCGAATGGACGAACAAAGATCCAGACCCGCACACTGTGACAGTTGACGTAATGTCTGGCGGGCCCACCTCCCCAACACTTAATAACGGCGACACTTATAAGTGGACGATCCCCCTGAATGCCTCGGGCAAGAAGTTCTACTACCATTGCCAATTTCATGGGACGGCCGGGAACGGCAACGGATTTGGAACCGGAATGGTAGGCGTTGTTCTAGTCCAGTAACCGCCAAAAAGGCCCTCTCGCAAGCTCACTGCTGCGAAAGGGCCATAAAGTTGCCGGTCAAGGCCTGGTCAAAAGTTAGGCTTTTCGGCGTCGGACGACAGCCAACACGCCTGCGCCAAGAGCGAGCAAGCTCGCTGGTTCTGGCACAACGTCGGCCGACGAGGTGAACGATGCTGTGAAGAACATGTGGCTGCCGCTCACCGTTGGGTTAGCAAGGCTGAACGAGAACGATTCATTAGCAAGGTTGGATGGAACGTTCGGGCCGCTAAAGCTGACCGAGTTACCTTGAGCGCTCGAAGCACCAGCATTGAGCGGATTTAAGAACGTGCCGCCCTGGAACTTGATGTCGAACACCATGTTGCTATTCGAGTCGCTGAAAACGATCCCTCCCGAGCCCATGTTGTAGAGGACACCAGCACTCACTGTGGTCAAGCTGATTGTGCTCGTTGAAAATGTTGCGTTATTGACCTGTCCACCACCGGTAAAGCCCGGGGTCAAAAGGTTCAGGCCGCTACCGCTCCAGGAACCTGTGAGCGTGTTGTTCGCCATGTCCCAATCGAACAAGAACGGATTACCGTTCGAGGGGTCCGAGAAAGTGGCAATTGTAACCGTGGCATGGCTAGCAACGGCTGCAGCCATGAACGCTGTCAATAGAAGTGTCCTTCGCATCTGTGATCTACCTTTCCGACAAAATAAGCATTCCAAACATGCCAGCAAGAAGCTGTCACGTGTGTAACTGAAGCCATTGTGACGCAAAATTGTCGCCAAATGGACAGGCAAGTCAAAAATTAGGTGAAAAAACGGGGGAAGCAGTTGGCGGATATAGGGCCATTGGACTTTGGTACAAGTATTTCTACGGGGTTAGATTGGTGTCCGACGACACATAGTCCGCATAATCGACGAGCGAATAGAGCTCCTGGCGCGTCGACATGCGGTCGAGCATGGCTCTTTGAGTGCCTGTTGAATGCAATTCCGCATAGAAAGCAAGCACGGCTTTAAGCGCGATCCTCATTGCCGACACGGGAAATATGACCATTTCGTACCCCAATTGACGGAAAGTGTCTACCGAGATGAGCGGAGTCTTGCCGAACTCGGTCATGTTGGCTAGCAAGGGGACTTGGACGGCCCCCCTAAAGGCCTCAAACTCGCCTTCCGTAGCCAGTCCTTCTGGGAACACCGCGTCAGCCCCTGCATCGACGTACCTCTTGGCTCGATCAATGGCAGAGGATAATCCTTCGACTCCTTTGGCATCGGTCCTGGCCATGACGATGAAACTGGAAGATCGCTTGGCTTGGACTGCGCTTGCCACTTTTTGCGCCATTTCGAGAGGGGATATGAGTTCCTTGCCATCCAGGTGCCCACATTTTTTTGGCATGACCTGGTCTTCAATGTGAATGCCGGCCAGCCCAGACCTCTCCAGTTCCATGACACTCCGTGCCACGTTCCAATTTTCACCAAATCCTGTGTCGGCGTCCGAAAGGACTGGCAGTGGAACGGCCTGACAAATCCTAGATGCCTGGCTCGCGAACTCTGTCAAGGTCGCGAGTCCAATATCTGGCACACCCAACTGGCTGTTTGTGAGAGCGGCCCCGCTTAAATAAAGACCCGAAAAACCTGACTTATAGGCGGCGACACTGGTGATAGCGTCGTAGACCCCAGGAAGGACGACCGTGTCTTGGGCCATGAGGTCTCTAAGGGCCTGGCCTGGGTCGCTCAAAGTAGGGCGGATCATGAAGTCATCTTAAAGCTTTCAATTGGAGAGCGATGGGTCTCACGCCGTCTGGACCAATGCCTCAGGTGCCTTGAAGCCATAATTTTTACTGTGGCCCTCATTGCAGACATCAACGCACGCGAAATCCTTGACTCTAGAGGAAACCCAACGATCGAAGTCGACGTGGTCCTTGACGACGGTTCTTTTGGACGGGCGGCCGTCCCCAGCGGAGCGAGCACCGGCGCGTTCGAGGCCGTGGAGCTCCGCGACGGCGACAAATCCCGGTATGGCGGCAAGGGTGTGCTTAATGCTGTCGAAAATGTCAACGAGAGGATCGCCGGGGCAGTGATCGACATGGAGGCAACGGATCAGTCGAGCCTAGACTCGCTGCTCATTGAGATCGATGGGTCTCCAAACAAGGCCAATCTGGGTGCAAACGCCATCCTTGGAGTTTCGTTGGCAGTTGCAAAAGCCGCGGCCCAGAGTTCGAACTTGCCACTCTTCAGATACGTTGGCGGGGTTAATGCGAACGTCTTGCCTGTACCAATGATGAACATTTTGAACGGCGGCAAGCACGCAGATTCCAACGTCGACTTTCAAGAGTTTATGGTTTTGCCTGTTGGGGCGCAAACTTTCGCCGAAGCCCTAAGGTGGGGGGCCGAAATTTTTCACGCACTTAAGTCGGTCCTCCATTCCAAGGGATTGGCGACTGGAGTAGGTGACGAAGGTGGTTTTGCTCCAAACTTGGCCAGCCAGGATCTCGCCCTTGACTACATCGTCGATGCTATCGGCAAGACTGGGCTCAAGGCTGGTGACGACGTTTACCTAGGAATGGACTGCGCGGCCACTGAGTTTTTCGAGGAAGGTAAATACGTTTATAAAGACGGTCGCAAGTTGGGGCCGGACGAGCAGGCTTCCTACCTCTCTAAGCTAGCAACAAACTATCCCATCCTTAGCATCGAAGACGGCTGTAGCGAAGATGACTGGAACACATGGAAACTTCTGACCGACGCGATCGGCGACCGGATCCAATTAGTCGGCGACGATCTCTTTGTGACCAACGTCGAACGCCTGTCTAGAGGGATTCAAAGCAAAACGGCCAATTCAATCCTCATTAAGGTCAACCAAATCGGAACTTTGACTGAAACCCTCGACGCAGTAGACATGGCCAAGCTGGCAGGCTACTCCAGCGTCATGTCACACAGGTCTGGTGAGACTGAGGACACCACGATAGCCGATTTGGCAGTTGCGACGAACTGCGGCCAGATCAAGACAGGTGCACCATCTCGGACTGACCGGGTTGCAAAATATAACCAGCTTATGCGGATTGAAGAGATCCTGGGCTCGCAAGCGATTTTTGCCGGCCGCAACACTTTCGCAAGGTTCCTCGGCTAGCCAGACTTGGCCCATCTGGTTCCGGGGCCAGACCTGGCCCCGGGGCCAACTTTAACTGATCGTTGCGACTTCGTTAGCGAGAAACTCGCTGAGTTCTGCGATTCTCTCCATGTCGTGGGCCAGCACCATGACGATGTACTCGTCGATAGTCCAAGTGCCATGCCCGTCGAGCGTGACCGACTTCTTATAGTCGTCGGCGGTCAAGGCTTCTAGATACTCCAGTGTCATCTGCCTCCGTGACTCGAAGACCTCAGCCTCGTGGAACGGGTCTTTTTCGCTGTAGTGCCGAGAGGCGGCGCGGTCAGTTGGCT
>JAEURO010000133.1 GCA_016788345.1 Chthonomonadaceae bacterium | reverse complement strand
ACCCAGGATGAAGCTTGGGCTGGGTTCAAGAAATTCATGACGTTTGTCTCCAGCTAGGCTTTCGCAGCAAGGTGGCGATACCTGACGCCAGGTATCGCCTACTTTTTTGTGCAGTCTAAACACTTTTTTGTCAAGAATCTATCCGCTTATCGGCTACCACAATTCTGATGTGGGAACGGAACATTTGGCGGAGACTCTTACTACCGATGCATATGGCAGGCATGTCAAGGAAGTCAGGTTTAGGCTTGGTGGCCCTAACCCTTTTAAGCTGATCTATCGCGCGCCAGAGGAGGTTGCTACAGTCGGTGCAGGTCAAGAGCCGCTGACTGCCGAACAAATTCTCGCTTTGACGAGAATGTTTGTCGAACTTGGGGCAGACCATTTTCTCATCGCCTGTCCCGTAATCAGCGGATCGATCGATGTCCCGCAACTTGTCGGAAGAATGAAGGCGCTGAGCGGCGTCAACAAAGTGACCCTGACGACAATGGGCACTGACCTGGCCCCGGCAATCGAATCGCTCAAGGCGGCCGGACTAGACGAAATTCATGTCAATCTCGACACCCTGAGGACAGGCCGGTACACCAAGGTCACAGGAACGAGCCTCCTGCCGCAAGCGCTTCAAGGCCTTGACTGCGCGTTCTCAAGTGGAATACCCGTCAAGATCAACATGGTTGTCATGAATGGGGTTAACGCTGATGAACTTGGAGAGTTTCATGCCTTAGCAAAGGAGCATGACTCTGAAGTCCGTTTCATTGAACTTGTTCCATTCAGTCAGGACAGCTGGAAATCGGACGCGACGGTAAAGTGGTCTGACACAAAAGCCGACCTAGAAAGCCTTGTCCCCCTTGTGCCATTGCCAGCCGAAGACCATGGCGAACTCTTGAAATTCCATACGCCTGGCGAGCCGGGCATTGTCACATTTGTCCGGTCGTTGTCTGAATCCTTCTGTTCGACTTGTGACCGGGTCAGGGTGAAAGCTGATGGACGTATCCAGAGCTGCCAGTTCAGTAAACCTGACGCACGGGTGCGCGACGCACTTATTGCAGGTAAGCCTGAAAGCGATATCACACTGCTCCTACGTGAAACCCTTGCGGAAAAGCCTCAATGTCGACCAGAACTACTGCATTTGCAAGAGATGATTAAAGAGCGGGCGTAAGTATTGCCAAAGTCAGGCTAAGTCGTCTATTGTTAGGTCATGTCTCGTGTCCCGCCACTTGTCGTGACTGTTTTTGCCTTGCTGACGGTCGGTGGCTTCATGGCAGGCGTCGGCCGCCTCGTGGTCGGCAAGCAACCGGATGGAACGTTTCTGGTGTCTACGGGACAAAGGATTCTGCCAGGCACGATAACTTTTGACCAGCGGTTGAGCGAAATCGCGCTTCACCCAAGAGATGACCTTTACGCCGTAGTGGCCAAATCGAAAGTGTTCTTAGCTTCCGGCTCGACTCTAGTCGAAGGATCGGTCGTAGACTTGAAAGCCAATGCTGGCTTCCATGGAGCGGCATGGGCTCCAAATGGCCGTGAGTTCGTTTGCACAACTGACTCCGGTCATGTACAGTTTTTCTCATTTGTAGGCAAGAAACTTGTTCTGGCGGACAAGGTTTCATTGGCCAGGGAGCCCAAAAAGAACCCAGTACCAGGCGGATTGTGTTTTGACAAAGAGGGCAAAAGGTTGTTCGTCGCATGTGCCGACGATCAGTCCGTCGCGGTACTTGATGTTGCGACCAAAAAGGTAACAGGCCGGCTACCGGTAGACGCTCTGCCCTTCACCGTCAAAATCACGCCAAACCAGCAAGCGCTTGTTGTCACAAACTGGGGCGGCGAACGGCCAGAAGCAGGCGACCGGACGGATGAGAGCGGCACGCTCGCTATCCAAGTCACGCCGGAAGGCAGCGCTGCAACAGGCACGGTTTCTATCATCAACTTAGCGTCAGGTAGGACGAGAGAAGTTCAAGTTGGTATCCATCCGACGGGTCTGGCGGTCACGGACGAAACTGCCTATGTTTGCAATTCGATGGATGATTCTGTAAGCGTAGTCGACCTCCGCACTGCAAAGGTCAAGCGCTCCATCCAAATGAGGTTCCGTGGGAAAAAGGTCATAGGTGCAATGCCGAACGAGTGCTTTTTGAGGGGAGAGACCTTGTTTACACTAAATGGAGGCGACAATGCTTTATGCGAAATTGACACCTCTAGCGGAAAAGTCAAGGGTTATCGGCCGGCAGGCTTCTTCCCGATAGCGGCCCAATTGAGCTCAGATGGAGGCACAGCCTATGTTGTCAACTCAAAGGGTAATGGTTCGGTCAGAAGCTCGTCTCTTGGGCTGAAAAAGAGAAACACTCATGACTTTCAGGGGACAGTCAGCGTCATCGACCTGAAGCGGGACTTACGGGCCGAGACAGACCAGGTCGCCAACTTCAACCAATGGAACGTGCCACAGAGGAAGCCAGGTCTCAAGGTCTATAACGGAGCCGTCAAGCACGTAATCTACGTTATCAAAGAAAACCGGACGTATGACGAAGTCTTTGGTGACCTGCCACGGGGGGATGGAGACCCCGACTTTGCGAGCATCGGAGGAAAAGTCATGCCCAACCATCATAAGTTAGCAAACGAGTTTGGCTTATTCGACAATGCTTACACATGTGGGACCAACAGCGCGGACGGACACCAATGGTGCGACCAGGCTATGGCTAACGAATACCTGGAGCACTTTTATGTCGGTTACTCAAGGACATATCCTGACGACGGCGAGGACGCAATGGCCCTCAACAGTTCTGGTCGAATCTGGGACTCGGCGCTAAAAGCTGGAAAGAAGGTCCGGGTCTATGGCGAATGGGCCGGCGACGAGCAGGCCGCCTTTTTGCCTAGGAAACCGAAAGATTGGTTCGAAGCATGGGAGGACCGCCAAAAAGGGTCCAATCTTTTTCAATTCAAGGCTCACACAAGAGTTGGCTCGCTTAAACCAATCCTTTGCCCCGACTATCACTATTGGCCGTTGATCCAGAGCGACCAGTCGAGGCTAGATGTCTTCGAGCGGGAATTCAGAGAGTTTGAGAAGAACGGCAATTTACCAAACCTCATTGTCATGAGCCTCCCAAGCGACCACAGTGAAGGCACGGATCCGGCATATCCGACACCAAGAAGCATGATGGCGGACAATGACTTAGCTTTGGGGCGGTTGGTCGACATCGTCTCTCATTCGAAGTATTGGATGAAGACTTGCATTTTCGTCACTCAGGATGATTCACAAGGCGGTCCGGACCACGTCGATGGCCATCGGACGGTAAACCTAGTCGTCTCGCCCTACTGTAAGCGAAAGTCCGTCAACAGCGAGTTTTCAACCCAACTATCGATGCTCAAGAGTATCGAACTCATGTTAGGGCTAAAGCCTATGACCCGGTTCGACTCCATAGCTGCGCCGCTTACGGAATGCTTCGTAGACGAGCCGGACTACACCCCCTATGAGGTCGCGCCGAACATCGTGCCCCTTGGGGAAAGGAACCCGTCAGGCAAGGCCATGACCGAGAAGGACGCCTATTGGCTGGAAAGAACGAAGGAGCTCGATTGGAGCGGGGTCGACCGAGCGGACTGGTATTGGTTGAATCGGATTGTGTGGCACTCGATCCATAAGGGCAGAAAACCCTATCCTGGCACGCCCTACGACCGGCCCGGGAACATTGATGTCGACTAGGAAGTACAATACAAGCAGTGTACAAGCTTGCCCTCGTTCCATTTTTGGCGTCCGCAATGGTAGCCTCTCCAGTTCAAAACACACCGTCTCAGCCAGATCCCGCAGATTTTAACAGGGTAGTCAAGCCCTTCCTTAAAAAGTACTGCTATTCCTGCCACGATGACCAAAAGGCGGAAGAAGGAATCAACTACGCAAAGATCAAGACGGCCAGCGACGCTATGAAGAACCCAAGGATGTGGAGAAAGGCTGCGAGAGAGGTAGCTGGAAAGAAAATGCCACCTAAGGACTCGTCGCAACCTACCTCCAAGGAGCGAAAAGCGTTTCTAGATTGGTGCGACAAACTTCCCAAGAGATGAGAACAACTGGCTGTACAAGCACGCGTGCAGCCTAATCCCACATTCTCAAAAAAAATGGAGCCGATGACCGGACTTGAACCGGTGACCTGCTGTTTACGAAACAGCTGCTCTACCACTGAGCTACATCGGCACATGAGGGGCTGTCCCAGTACATAGGCTGCACCTCAAGCCATTTCCGACCTTTTACTGCCCGGAGATGGGCTGAATCCAGCCTTCGATGGTTGGCTAATTATTGCATAGCCAATAAGAGCCAAGCATGACTGCGCAGCCCCAAAGGCAAAGTTCGGATTCTTAGGCCCAGCCGGCCTCATTTTAGGCCGGCAATGAACGCGTTGTATGTGGCTTCATCATAGGGCACTTTGATTTCACCCGACACGATTTTCGCTTTGATATCATCAAGCATTTTCAGCTTGCCTTCGCCGATCGTGTCCTTCGTGAACTTGCAGGCAGACGTCCCGACACCGCCAGATTTCAGATCATAGATCACGGCTCCAGCGGCCCACTTTCCGTCTTTCACGTCTTTCATCGTCATGAACAAGGCCTCATCGACATTTTTGATCATGCTCGTCAAGACCCGACCGGGAGCAACATCGTCCTGGTCGCTGTCGACCCCGATTGCGAAGAAATTCTTGTCTTTTGCTGCGGCAATGACCCCAAGACCAGCTTTTCCTGCAGCGTGATAGACAATGTCTGCGCCAGAACTGTTCAAGAGCTCGGCCGCGACCTTGGCTTTGTCGGTGTTCACCCAGTCTTGGGTGTATTTGGCTGGCAAGACTTCAATGTCCTTGCGAGCCATCTTTGCACCAGCCATGTATCCAGAATGAAACTTTTCTATGAGTGGCAACTGCATGCCGCCTACAAAACCAAGCTTTCCAGTTTTGCTCATCATTCCCGCAAGATAACCGACGAGGAAGCTTCCCTCCTCTTCTTTGAATTGCAACGTACGGACGTTCGGCATATCAAGCGGCTCGCCATCGATGCTCACAAACTTGGTATTGGGGTAGTTGGGGGCCACTTGCTGAAGCGAGGTCCTCATAGTGATTCCAACACCGACCACGACGTCACATCCTTTGTCCGCCAGTGCTTGCAGGTTTGGGGCATAGTCACTCAGCTTGACACTGTCCACGCCGATGACCTCATAACCCAGCTCCTTTTCCGTTTTTTCGGCACCTCGCCAGGCTGACGCGTTAAACGACTTGTCGTTCCGTCCGCCTGTGTCAAATACAATGCCCAACTTCAGTTTCTTGTCTTGGTTCGCCCCGCCGGCCGTGCCAGAAGTCGAAGTTGTGCCTTGCTCGCCACAACCCAAAACAAGCAGGGACAATCCTGCGCATAGAAATCCAGTAAGTCGTCTCATAGGCTATCTGTTCCAGTCCGGTACAATCGTTCCATTATGGCCTCAGACATTTCTGAGACCCATTGAGGATTCCCTTTGCTCACCGTAAACCTGACTAAGCCCGAACTGACCTTCGACGCATTGCGTAAGTCTTACAAGAATCTCAAGCCCACCGATGTCGCATTAATCTCTACAGCACTCATCGAAGCTGGCAGGTTTGCGATGGCCACGCACGATGGTCTGGACTATGAGTGGTCAGTCAACGACTATGAGGGAATGACTAGGTCGTTGTTCGCCGAAGTGGCGCAAGTGCAAGAAGGGGCTAGCCAGGAAAAGATGACCAAGAAGGCCATGGCAGCTGCTGAAGCCGAAGAACCAGTGACGTTGCAGGTCAGCCTCAAGCCGTCATTCAAGGCTGGAGAGGCCGTCCTGGGAGACCGCGAAGACCTGAAGACGCTGGTGGCGGACATTTTCGCCGAAGGAGTCGAGTACTTGTTCTCGCCAACAGACATCGGTTGGCATTGGACTTTGGAAAGAGTGAACTGGGCGACGATTTCGGGTGGAGATCTTCGACGTAGAGTGAAGTTTAAGCCCACGTTTATCGAAGGTGCAGTCGCAGTCGAGCTTGGCCCTGGCGGCAAGCGAAAAGCAAGCAAGAAGTGACACTGACCTAGCAGTGGCTAAATTGCTAGGTTCAAAGTGACCTACTTTTGTAAAGATTCTTCTCTCAGCCTTTCTGCTATAATAGTCAATAGGACTCGCTGCAAATTGTTGCGTCGCGACCTGATTCCTTTTGGAAGCACTTTCATATGTCAAACAAACTATCTATCGGTGCCTGTTTGTCAACCGCACTAGTCCTTGTGACTGGCCACTTGCCGGTGAATTCACAAGCTCAAGTCAGCCTCAATCCCTTCTGGACCCAGTACATGAAGATGAGGCACTATCAGGACATGTTCAAGAACGGACAGCTTGAAAATAAGTTCAATCCGTATCCCTACTTTAGCGTGCCTGTCCTCTCAGAAGGAGATTCCCATGTTAGTGCATGGGGCCCCATGACGCCATTTCTCACGGGGGTGTCCATTTTTAACGACCAATCTCATTCGAACTGCGACCCCGTCATCTTGGTTGGAGGATACAACTATCTTGATACAGCCGGGCTTAAGGCCCAACCAAGCGAACCTAGCGCAGGGGTCGTCCTTGAGACGAACTATCTCGTTCCCTCAACTTACTACAGACAAATGGAGTGGTACCTCAGCTTTCGGACGACAGCGGGAAACCCAGGGATCGAGTACCGCCCATTGACTTTTGACTACGCACCCGATTCTGGTCAACTCACTGGAGCGTCCCTGAGTGCCGCCTCACAAGCCTATGGTGCCAATCTTGATTTTCGCGCCCCGATAGGGCCAAACACGGGCACTAGGTTCGCACAGATTGGCTGGAGCAACGCAGGGGGCGGCAATATTTGCGGCTTCCAACACCTGGGAAGCATGACCGAAGACACGCTGATCGATGTTCAGGCCCAAGGTGCTCGAAATTCAGCTATTCAGCTCGGATCTAGCGGGTTGTCAGGAGTCGCACGTTGGGCGACACTCTCATATGCACAATGCTCCTTTAGTGTCGGCGCTGCCACGAACTTCCTAAGGCTCTATGACACTTCGTCTAACATGGCCGGGGCCGTCGCTATCAATACCTCGACCAATGCCAGTCGGGCCGGGCTCATCGTGAGTACTTCTGCGGGGACGCTGCCCTCAATTGTGGCCCGTGGAGTCAGCGGTCAAACCGCGCCGCTCTTGCGTCTTGTCGACTCTACAAACTCTGACCCGGCGACGAGT
>JAEURO010000132.1 GCA_016788345.1 Chthonomonadaceae bacterium | reverse complement strand
AAGTAGGTTTGTGTGTGACGCCGAACAGGGCCCTCTCTGTTAGGAAGAAACGGAGGGCACCGGGCATCAATACCGATATTGGTCGGTCTTGTACGGACCTTCGACGAGGACGCCGATATCGCAAAGAGATTCGCAACGGCCCCGGTTTCACATGACTCAGCCTTTCGAGTCTGAAAGCACGATCTGGTTGCCTTCGGAATCTCTCATTTTGAGGAACGACCCCCACGGTTGCTTTTCGGGCGGGGCCTCGAACACGACGCCCTTGACCGTCAGCTCGTTGTACGTTTTGTCGATGTCGTCTACCGCCCAGGAGGTGTTCACCATCTCGCCGACTCGGTCTTCTTGGCCGGCGGGCGTGAAGAGGGTGACGCCAGTTTGGGCGCCAGGAAGCGAGAGTTCGATCCATCGCTGCTTGTCGTCGTAGGGGGCATCGGTGCGAATGTTGAAACCCAGTTTGTCTGTGTAGAAGGCGAGGGCGCGGTCTTGGTCCGCGACCGGGATCCCGATGAATTTGATGTGTTTGATCACGTTACAAAGTATGGCAACTAGTGCGTGAACTTGGCAGCCAAATAAGTATAAAGGCATAGCTATATGCTATAGTACAAAACACTATAGCAATGAAATTCGACCCCTACATCTTTGACGCACTGATGCGCGACCTGGTCGGACATTCCCGATCCCCTGCAGCTTTCGTTGTCTACCTTCATCTCTACAGACAATCTGTCGCTATGGGGCACGAGAGCGTATCCCAGAGCCTCGCGTTGATCGCCGATTCGACCGGGCTCTCCAAACGCGCCGTCCAGATTGCCATCCTGCATTTGGTCGACCGACAGTTGCTGCAAGTCTTTCGTGCGGGCCGGACTTCAGTCCCTGCTTATACAGTCCTGACTCCCTGGCGCCGCCTAGCCCGTTTTCGTACTGAGCCATAGGACGAGGGGGCGGTGCCCATGAGCTTCTTGGTGACTGAAAGAATTTGGCACCTTGGCCGTGCCAAACTGTGCAAAGCTTGACCCATGGACGCTGGCGTTCGCGAAATCATCGAGGCCTGGCACTGGATGTACTTCGAAGCAGATCTTCTTTTCGAAGGGTTGCGGCAGGAGAATTTGCACCGCCGCCCGGCGCCGAACCTCCTAGCGATCAGCGAGCATGTTGCCCATGTCGTCCGCTCCGAAGCGTCAATCGTAGAGCGCTATCTCTTTAGTCGCGACGAAAGTGAGTGGGCCGATACGCTCATGCGCCGCAAGCTCTTCGGTTGGCCCCCGACAATGCTCGAAGCCGACATAGACCAGGATCTGGCCATGCTGTCAGTCGACCAAGTCCACGAACAGCTCTTATGGGAACACAAACGCTGTTATGAGACGGCACTTGGCCTGAGGTTGCCAGCGTCACATACTTTTGCAGACGGATGGGACAGGTGCACGAGTGTCCGCGACCGTCTCAGGATTGCGGCTTACCACGTTGGTTATCATGCCGGACAGATTTACACTGTCCGGCACCTGTTGGGCGAAGAGACCCCGGAGAACTGAGTCACGCCTAATCCCTTGGTAGCACCACCATCGCCTTTTCAATCGAATGGTCACCCATCGTCACTTTGATTTTATATTGGCCCGGGCGAATGTGGAACTTGTTGAAAGGCTCTTCGTTTTCATCGTGGAGTTGCAAGTGCTCGGCTGGGGAAAGGTCCCAGGTGACTCTGTTAAGGCCCGGTGCCTGGCCACCTTTGAGTTCCTTCATGAGTAATCCCTTGCTGTCTTCGATCCTGATATTCACTTCGTCGCCCGTGAATTCACGAAGCCAATAGTTGATCTTGACCCCTTTCGCAGGATTGGCAGCGCGGAAGAACTTGTGCGCCCAGAGCCCGCCTAATTCTAAGAACCATCGGGCCTTGCACGGCATCGTGTCGAAGACATGTATTGGAGAGGCCATGACCTCGGGTGTCAGGCCCGACAGCATGCTCGCGTCATCGAGCACCCAGATCGACCGCCCGTGGGTTCCAAGAACCAGGTCGCGCTCTCGCGGGTGTTGCTTGATGTCGTCTACAGGGACGGTTGGGAATCCGGCACCGTGCGCTTTGATCCAACTTTGGCCGCGGTCGACGCTGATCCAAATGCCCTTCTCAGTGCCCGCATAAAGCACGTTCGGGTTCCACATGTCTTCGCGCACGACCTTGACGGCTCCGCCTTTCGGAAGGTCGCCCGTGATGTCAGACCATGTCTTACCGAAGTCCTCGGTCACCAAAACACACGGTGACATGTCGTCACTGCGGTGCCCATCGATGCTTGCGTAGGCTCGACCCTTCTCGTGGTGGCTTGCAACGAGACGCGAGACGTAGCGTCCGTCGACTGCTTTCGGTGTGACGTTCTTCCAAGTCTTGCCCTCGTCTTTGGTGACATGGATGAGCCCATCGTCCGAGCCGGCCCAAAGCACGCCCGACGCCAGTGGCGATTCACAGAGTGACACGACAGTGCAATGAGTTTCTGCGTTTGACCCCTCGGTTTCCATCTTTGCGGGATCGGCGGTCGTCAGGTCTGGGCTGATCTTTTCCCAAGCAAAGGTCCGAGTGTTGATCTTGTACACGTAGTTTCCACCATGGTAGATCGTGTGCTTCTGGTGTTTCGAGATGAAGAAGGGTGAGTTCCAGTTGTACCGGTGCCTGGCTTCACCCTCTCGGGCTTCGGGCGAGAGGTAGCGCTTTTCCCCAGTCTTTGTGTCGACGCGGGTCACGTGACCGCCTTGCCATTCTGCGTAGACCCAGTCTGGGTTTTCGGGGTCAAACTCGGCGTGGAAGCCGTCTCCCCAGAAGCAGACCTGCCAATCTCCGTTCCAGATGTTGGTTTCAGGGATCCCGGCCTCCTCCATTTTCTCGGTTTCGCGGTTGGTCGCACTCGGGCCAATCCAAGTGCCGTTGTCTTGCAGCCCACCGATAATGCGGTAGGGGTCAGACATATCCAAGCTGACGTTATAGAACTGGCCGGTCGCCATAGTGTTGAGAAAGTCGTAGGTTTTGCCCTTATCGAAGCTCTGGTAAACGCCTCCATCAGTGCCGATGACGAGATGCTCCGGGTCGTTCGGGTCGACAATGATCGCATGATGGTCTGCGTGGAGAATGTTTCCGCCGCCTTGGTGGAAGGTTTTGCCGCCGTCGTCGCTGTACTCGACAGTCCAACCAAGCATATAGACCCGTTGGTCGTTGGTCGGGTCAAACCGGACTTTGCTAAAGTAAAAAGCTCTGGGCGAGCGGACACTTCCCCGAGACCATGTTTCGCCGCCGTCGTCGCTGCGGAAAACTCCGCCCCCGCGCATACGGTCGTCGCGGATGGCGTTGGCCCCAGACTCGGTGCTTTCGATTACTGCGATAAGCTTTTTGGTGTCACCGAGGAAGATGTCAAGACCGATCCGCCCCGTCTGCTTGGGAAGGCCTTTGCTCAGTTTTTTCCAGGTCGCTCCCGCATCGGTGCTTTTATAGATCCCGCCCTCTGGCCCGCCGCTTGCGTAGCTCCAAGCTGTCCGTCGACGCATGTACATGGCCGCATAGACTGTGTCGGGATTGGCAGGGTCGAGAATCACGTCACAACAACCGGTCTTGTCATCGATTTGGAGAATGGGCTTCCATGTTTTGCCACCATCAGTGGTCTTATAGAGACCACGAGTTGGGTTCGAACCCCAGAGGTGGCCCAGACAAGCTGCATAGCACACGTCCGGATTGCGAGGGTCGACGGTGAGGCGGGGAATGTCGTGCGAGTCTTCTAGACCGAGGTGCTGCCACTTTTTGCCGCCGTCGGTGGACTTATAAACGCCGTTGCCCCAGCTGCTTGAGTTGCGTCCGTTACCCTCGCCCGTGCCGACCCAGATGGTGCCCTTTGGCTCGCCCCCCTCGTCTCCAGGACTTTTTCTTCCGGAAGTGACAGCGGGTTTTGTCCAGACCACGCTTCCGATGCTCGAAGTCTCCTCCTTGTCGAAAATCGGTTCAAACGTCGTGCCACGGTTAGTAGTGCGCCAAAGTCCACCCGTTGCGTATGCAACCAAAAACGCTTTTGGATTGCCGGGTTCAAAGCAGACATCGCTGACACGGCCGCCCATCGTCGCAGGACCGACGCTCCTCCAGGGAAGACGTTTGAGGTCGTCGGATGAAAGTTTCCGTGTTGCTTTTTGGTCGTCATTCGCGGCTTTTGCAGGCATGGAAATCGAGTATACGCTGATTGATGTTGACCCGCAAGTCGTGTGAGCCCGTGTCGGTCAAAACTTGTACTGGCAAAAAGGTGTGCCTAAGCGGCTAAGCTAGAACGATGCGAAATCTTGCAATATTTGTCGCTTTAGCCATCGCTGCTTTGACACCTGCTCAAGACAAAGCTCCCTTTAAAAGGGTGGTCAAAGAAGGCGACACGACTAAATACAAGTTGATGGTTGACACTGAGTTCGGTGGAATGAAGCTCCGCTATACCGCAAACATCGTCGAAAAGACAGTGAAAGTGGCAGACGACGGAGGGTACAGCGTCACTAGCGAACACCAAGACGCAATGATCAGCATGGACGGAACTGAGCAACCCGCAGGCGGCGCAGTCGGGGCACCGACAACGACTGTGTTCAAAGCTGATGGTTCAGTTGCCGAGCTCCAGGGAGACCAAACCGGTCCAGAGGCTTATAGGATGGCCAACCTCCAATGCTTCCTTTTCCCCGCCGACCCGGTCGCGGTTGGAACGAAATGGGAGTCTGAAATCAAAGGCAATGCCGATAAAGGCACAGTCAATGTTAAGTACACCTATGAGATTTCATCTAAGGAGACGGTCCAAGGTCGTGAGTGCTACAAGGTAGAAGTCTCGTGCGCAGAACAGTCTGGTGACAATCCAGCATCCGCCAAAGGCTCAGCATGGATGGATATCGCTTCTGGTGTCCTCGTCAAACTTGACTCCGACTGGACAAACGCACCGATCGCAGGCCAAGTCATCAGCGGCAAAGTCCATATGGAACTTGCCGGCTGAATGAAGCCTCTGGGTTCAATCACTGTCGTCTGCGGGAGTATGTATGCCGGCAAGTCGGAAGAACTGATCCGCCTTGCCCGTCGCGCACTCTATGCCAAAAAGACCGTCCAAGTGTTCAAGCCAGCTATCGACATCCGCTATGACGAGCAGATGGTCGTGACCCACATGGGTCAGCGGCACGAGGCTTTGCCAGTCAAGGATGTCAACGAGATTAAGCTGAGCCTGAAAAGGGAAACTCAGGTGATCTGTGTTGAGGAATGCCAGTTCTTCGACAGGAGCCTTGTCGATCTTGCCGTTACTTTGGCCGACAAAGGAAAGGAGGTGATTTTGGCTGGACTCGATCAAGACTTCCGGAGGAAGCCGTTTGGGCCGATGCCTGAGCTGCTCTGTGTCGCCGACGAAGTCGTCAAACTCAGGGCGATCTGCATGAAGTGCGGGCGCCCAGGAAGCCACACATACAGGCAGATCGACGGCAAACCCGCCCACACTGACGACCCAATCGTATTGATCGGGGCTACCGAGGCTTATGAGGCTAGGTGCCGGGCTTGCTTTGAGCTCCGCGGTGCTAAAGACAGGAAAAAGTGACTGCTCCCTACAGGTCAAAGTGCCTTAGAAGGGTGAATCATCTGATAGCATGTGGATAGGTGAACAAATGAGCACTACCATGACAACAATCGACGGAGTCACGAACCTGAACAATTGGCTCCAGGGTTTGACAGGAATGTACACAGCCGACATCAACGCCATCCCAGACGACAAACTCGACTGGTCGCCAGGTGGGTGCGCCCGGAGCGCAAAGAGCATAACGACCGAGGTCGTTGGCATGTGCAGGTACGCAGCCGCCCTTTGTCGCGGCGAAGAACCTCAAATGACCGAGGACTCGCTTGCTGAAGCTGTGGGCAACCTGGACACTAAAGCGAAGATGGTCGAAGCATTTTCCGCCGCTTGCCAAGATCTGTCGGCATCCTTGACTTCAGCGTCGCCAGATGTCCTGAACAAGGTCGTCACGCCACCCTGGCAGATGGATGCGCCCGTCTACATGATCGCCCAGATCATGGTCAGCCACATCTGGTACCACGACGGCCAGCTCAATTACATCCAAAGCTTGCTCGGCGACGAGAAAGTCCACTGGATGGGTTGAACTGACCTACCCGCCCCTGTATTCATTGGACTCGGGCGGGTCGATATGTCTCACACGTGGCCTAAGGTCGGCGCCGAACTCTAGCCGCAAGAAAACTGACCCTATCCAGCCAAGGGTGGCAACTTTGCCGCCATGACGATCACTTCTCTGAGGACATCAAAGTCGATGTCTTCGAATTTCTTGAACTTGAGGCAGCTCCGGCCGACGGTCGCCTTTGGGAAGCGGTCTTTGTAGGATTCTGCAAAGTATCCGTCACCTTGGCTGGCGCATATGTAGATGGAAATCCCTGTCTTTAGGCTCGAAAGGCCGAAATGGAACCACGTCCCCGAGCAACCGGACTTGGTTTTGTATTCGTAGGAACCGAAACCAATCATCCCAGAGCACATAAATGGTGCTAACTCGGGGACGGTTTCGCGAAAAAAATCGAACAGAGCTTGGACTTGTGTACGGCGAGGTTCGTCCAGTGCTTCAATGTAGCCTTCTGGAGTCGTTGCGTTGCTCTTGTTGAACACAGTCCGAGTATACGCACCAATTAGCGGGCGAATGTGTCATCCTAGTGTTCGCCGAGGGGCGTTGCGACCTTTCGAGGGCCAGGCTCGGCGACTAAAACGGCGCCCGTGACTGTTGGGTCACGGGTGCTTTTTTGTCATTCGGGGCCGAGAATTAGAGCAAAACTATGAACGCCGTTATGAATCCGACCCAAGACTTTATTGTCGCTGATTTGAGCCTGGCTGAGTGGGGCCGTAAGGAGATGCGGATCGCCGAGACCGAGATGCCCGGACTGATGGCCATCCGCGAGGAGTACGTCGCGTCACAGCCACTAAAGGGGGCCCGGATCGCGGGCTCCCTTCACATGACGATCCAGACCGCCGTGCTCATCGAGACTCTCAAGGCCCTAGGGGCCGACGTCCGCTGGGCTTCGTGCAACATCTATAGCACCCAAGACCACGCCGCCGCCGCAATCGCCGCAGGCGGCACACCCGTCTTCGCCACCAAGGGCGAGACACTGGAGGAGTATTGGGCGTACACCCACAAGATTCTGGAGTGTCCGGAAACCCCCTCTCCCGTTACGGGGGTGGGGGCAGGGGGTGGGGGCACGCCCACCATGAT
>JAEURO010000131.1 GCA_016788345.1 Chthonomonadaceae bacterium | reverse complement strand
AGGTCACCACGCTTCGCGATCGGCTCAAAGCGGCAAAAGATCTGAAGATCTTCAAGGTCGATGTCACGACGACTCCGGTCGCCCAACCTAACCAACCGCCACAACAGCCAATCAAGAACACGGTGTTCTTTGGCCCAATCGCGCGGGCTGACCTGGACAAGGTCATTGCAGAAGCTAAGAAGCGTGGGCCCGGCCAGTCGATCGAAGTCGCACCGACTTCGTATGGAGTCACTTTGTTCGCAAATGACGAAGGCAAGATCGTGGCAGGCATCGATGACCCAAAGAAGGAAGTCAAGCTCGACAGAATTGGTAACGCCATCCAATGGACTTACTTCAAGTCCGATGTGAAGACGATCGAGAAACTGACAGCCAACACGTCGGCCGGTGCAACCATGCCGCCATCAGAAAGCTTTATGAACGTTCGGCTAAAGACGAAACCAGTTTTCTGGTGGCAGTTCTTTGCATGTATCTTCTTCGGCATTCTCATGGCTTGGCTGTTCGAGCGATTGACTGATTACTACGTCGGCTTGCACAGACCGCCGGTCCAAGAGGTCGCGAATGTCGCGACGGCTGGTCCGGCGCCAATGATCATCCAAGGTTTTGCCTTGGCTGCAGAGTCATCGTTCTTCAACGTCGTTGCGATCGTTGCCTGTCTTATCACCCCGCTCTTAATTTTTAACCCGGCGGAATATGGGACGTACATCCTATCTTTCTATGGCATCGCTTTGGTCGGCCTTGGTCTCTTGACCACCACTGGCTACATTCTTGCCATGGATACGTTTGGGCCGATCAGCGACAACGCCCAGGGTGTCTTCGAGATGTCCGGATGTGGCCATGGCAATGAGTCAGCGACCAAAGGGATCCAGCGGCTCGACGCCGCTGGCAACACCACTAAGGCTCTCACAAAGGGCTTTGCGATCGCTACAGCGGTCGTCGCCGCAGTAGCCCTGTTCCACTCGTTTGTCGAAGCAGCCAAGCTTGGTGACATAGGTATGCGCCTCGATATTCCGGAGATCTTCTTGGGATTGATCATTGGAGGCGCGGCACCGTTCCTATTCAGTGCGTTCTCGATCAACGCAGTTGGCCGGGCGGCCTTCCAGTTGATCAACGACGTCCGCGACCAGTTCAGGAATGACCCGGGCATCATGGCGGGAACCTCAAAGCCGAACTATGGTCGGTGCGTGGCAATCGTCACCTCGGCAGCCCAACGAGAGCTCCTTGGCCCAGGCATCTTGGCCATTGCGCTCCCGGTCGCAGTAGCCTTTGGGTTCAGCATCAATAAACCACCTGTGGAGATCAACGGGGCGTGGTACAACCTGACCGGCGCCCAAGCCCTAGGCGGGTTCCTCGCTGGCTGTATCGTCAGTGGTCAATTGATGGCTGTCTTGTTGGCCAACTCTGGTGGCATTTGGGACAACGCCAAAAAGCTGATCGAAGACGGATTGCATGGTGGCAAAGGAACTGAGGCTCACAAGGCGGCAGTCGTCTGTGACACGGTCGGCGACCCGTTCAAGGACACCGCCGGCCCAGCACTCAACCCTCTGATCAAGGTCATGAACCTGATCGCACTCTTGCTGGCCCCGGTCATTATTGCGCCTCTGAGCAACACGGTCCTCATTATCATCACGATGGCGGCTATTGCTCTCTTGGCGTATGCGGTCTGGTTCAGTAAGCGATCCTCGATTGGCAGCGAAATGAGTTCGGCGATTGGCGGCGGCTCGGAGCCAAAGGCCATAAAGTCCGAACAAGAGGGCGCTGAGACCACGAAGGAAAGTTCGGAAGAGACAGTCTGACTTTCGAGCAGTGACTAACCGGGCAGATCATTGATGGATTTGCCCGGCTTTTTTTTCGCACATTGCCCGGTCGAGAAAAGTCAACCGGAACAATTCGAACCTACGTCGGAGCCCGAGCGTCAAGAGACATACGGGACTATGCGAAAGCTCACTTTAA
This sequence comes from Chthonomonadaceae bacterium, assembly GCA_016788345.1. GTDB lineage: Bacteria > Armatimonadota > Fimbriimonadia > Fimbriimonadales > Fimbriimonadaceae > JAEURO01. The sequence continues at coordinate 5,317 of JAEURO010000131.1, read as the reverse complement.
TCATCGTAGGCGGAGCCCTCTTTAGTGCGTCCGCCTTCGTCATCGCGCAACAGACCAAGGTTTGGGGACACGCGTCCGGCGGCGGATCGGCAAGCGGTCAAGCCACAGCGCAGGCCCACGCCGGGGGTCAAGCTGGAGGATCAGCCTCTGGTCTCCAGTTTGGACATGGCTTTGGAATAGGTTTGGATCCGAGCAAGCAGCTCTATGCCGCTTGGTATGAAACCACAAGTCGCACCGGGGTTTCACCCCAACTAGACCAAGCTCATATGAAGTTTGTTAAACATTTGATGCAGGACGGGACACTTATCGCCGAGGGCCCCTTCAAAGATTCATCGGGATATCTCGTCATCATACAAACGAAAAGTGATGCGGAAGCCTCGAAATTGCTTAGCGAAGATCCTGTGGCACAAAGTGGGGCGTTCAGAGTCTCGATAAAGCCTTGGTCTTGGCGATTGGGCGGAGTCTCCGACCGCATGTCGACGTTTCCTGTTCCAGCCGCGGGAGCACAAAAAAGCACTCGCGCCGGCGGTTAGACCAGTGGCAGACCTCTAGGCACGGATGATGGGGCTGTGTGGGTACGATGCGTGCCATGTCACAGCAAAACAGGCTTCGGGGCAGGCTCCCAAAAGTTGGTGTCCGGCCCGTCATTGATGGCCGGTATGGCGGCGTACGTGAATCGCTGGAAAGCAGCGTCATGGCGATGGCCAGAATCGCGTCCGAATGTGTAACCAGGGAGCTCCGACACTCTTGTGGACTATCGGTAGAGTGCGTCATCGCGGACACGTGCATCGGTGGAGCAAGCGAGGCGGCCCGTTGCGAAGACAAGTTCCAAAGTGAAGCAGTCGGTCTTTCGCTCACAGTGACGCCTTGTTGGTGTTATGGGGCAGAGACCATCGACATGCACCCAACCCGCCCAAAAGCGATCTGGGGTTTCAACGGGACAGAGCGTCCGGGGGCGGTTTACTTGGCGGCTGCCTTGGCCGGACATAGCCAAAAAGGGCTTCCGTGCTTCGCAATCTATGGTCAAGACGTTCAGGACGCTGGTGACCCGAACATCCCCAATGACGTTCGAGAGAAGCTCCTGCGGTTCGTCCGAGCAGGCATCGCCGTGGCGACTATGCAGGGAACGAGCTACCTCGCGATCGGCGGAGTCAGCATGGGGATCGCCGGATCCATCGTCGACCACCAATTCTTCGAAAAGCATTTAGGAATGCGGGTTGAAACCGTCGACATGTCTGAAGTCGCCAGGCGCATAGATAATGGAATTTTTGACCCGGACGAATGCGCAAGGGCCCTTGAGTGGACGAAAGCTAACTGCAAAGAGGGCAAGGACTGGAACGACCTTGGTCACATGCGATCTCGCGAACGTCTAGATAAGGAATGGGAGACCTCGGTCAAAATGGCACTTGTCTCCCGCGACCTCATGGTCGGAAATCCGCGACTTGCGGACATGGGGCACAAAGAGGAAGCAGAAGGCCACAATGCGCTCGCCGGAGGGTTTCAGGGCCAACGACAGTGGACCGACCATATGCCAAACGGAGACTATATGGAAGCTATTCTCGGCTCCAGCTTCGATTGGGATGGCGTTCGACAGCCCTATGTGTTCGCAACCGAAAACGACTCTCTCAACGCGGTTTCGATGTTGTTTGGCCACCTAGTGACGGGCTCTGCCCAGCTCTTCTCGGACGTGCGGACATTCTGGTCGCCTGAAGCCGTTAAAAGGGTGACTGGCCACAGCTTGAATGGCCTTGCAGAGGAGGGCTTGATCCATTTGATCAATTCTGGACCGAGCGCTTTGGATTGGACCGGAAGGTCAGGAGAAGGCGGACTAGTAAAGTCATGGTGGAACATGACCCCGGTTGACGTCCAAAGCTGTCTAACAGCCACGGAGTGGTGTCCAAGCATGACCGAGTACTTTCCTGGCGGGGGCTGGTCCACCGATTTTCTGACGATGGGTGGTATGCCGGTGACAATGTGCAGGGTCAACCTTGTCGCAGGGCTGGGGCCAGTGCTTCAAATTGCAGAAGGTTGGACCGTTGACCTTGAGCCTGAAGTCCATCGGATCCTTGATGAGCGCACTAACCCAACCTGGCCCACCACATGGTTCGTGCCGCGGCTCACTGGCGTCGGGCCATTTACAACTATGTTCGACGTCATGGCAGCCTGGGGTGCCAATCACGGTGCGGTTTCGTATGGACATGTTGGGCAAGACCTGATCACATTGGCAAGTATGCTTCGGATCCCTGTCGATATGCATAATTGTGATTCGGCATTCCGACCGTCAAGTTGGACAAGGTACGGTGCTCAAGATGAACAAGGCGCAGACTACAGAGCCTGCGCCTCGTACGGCCCACTCTATGGATAAGCAGGGTCAGGGACGCACAAACCAGACCGCCTGATCCATATCGCAACACCAAAACGCAGAACTGGCAGGGCCGACCTGCCGGATCCTATATCGAGCGCGGATCGCGTTTCCTGAGCCAACAAACCTTGAAACTGGCACATCTGCGGCTACTCCTATCGGAACATAAGTGGTCCCCAAAGTCGCTGTGAACACGGCAGATGGGCTGAAGTTATTGAGGTTCCAATCAAACAAGTCTATGGTTTCAGAGAAAGAACCCGTGATCGACATCCGTGAGAAGGTTCGAAATTGGAACTGGGTGGGACTTGCAACAGGAGATGTGCCGTTCACTTCGACCGTGATAGGCGCAACCTGCTGGTTTGGAACGATGAACTTGCATACGCGCAGTGCCTGACCGTCGATGTCACTGATCTGCCCAAGTCCCCCTGAGTTGATCTGTCCAAGCCTTACAACAACAGAAGTTGGATTGATCTGAATTGATCCGGCGCCATGCGACACCCACTCGACCACGTTTCCAGTCAGGCGGAATCCAATTGGGTCACTCAGATGGCCCTCACCGACCGTCTGAGAAAACTGAGCCACTCGCCCATTTCCAAAATCCCATCCGCACAATCCGACGAACAGGCCATTGTTGACCGTATTATAGAAAACTGTCGCATTGGCTTTTACTGCCGCCACGTTCGTTTCGCTCCCTTGTGCGTTATCGCCTGGAAGAACAAAATCTGCGGGAATACCTGAATTGATCGTGTTGTTCGGCGTCGCCTGTACGAAATGGTGTGTCGTATCACCATTGTAACTTGAAGTTTCCACAGCTGGCATTGCTTGCTTCAGGGTCTGAAAGTTCCCCGATGCCGTCAGCCATAAAAGCCACTCGGTTGTGACCAGCCCGCCACCTTGTTGGACAAAAGCAACCAACTGGGCTTGACCAGCCAATGGCATGTCGCCAATAAACCAATTGTAATTAGGTTGGAGCAGCACAGCGTCAAACCCCGTCAGGCTTTGTGTCCCATCGAACTGAATGTGTGTCAGTCCGATCACGCCTGTGTGACCTGCCGACGCCAATGAACTCACGACAGTGCTGTCTTGGGTCGTGTTCCCACTGGACGTGATGTAGACTCTCGCTGAATGGGCGACACCTGGAAGCATGGCAGCACAGACTGCCATCGCACGAACGATTCTAAGATATCTTGTCATTTTGCCCTCAAGTCCTAAGAAACCGATTATATCTGAGAAAAACATAGATATTGATTTTTGAACACGGCATTCTTACTAGAATCCGGGGCAAGGGCCAGGGAGACGTTTTGGATTGCGGATTTGGCGCCGCTGTGTAATTTGAGGCGGTAAAATGTCAACTGACATGTCGGACGTCCGAACACGCCTTGAAAAAATCGTAGCTGACCACAACCTGCTCAACCATCCGTTTTATCAATCTTGGAGCGCAGGAACCCTGCCTGTCGAAGCCCTCGCCACATATGCCGCCGAATGGGGCAATTTCGTCGCTCAGGTTCCCAAAGGGTGGGCAGCTCACGGAGACCAAGTTATCGCAGACGAGGAAGTGACCCATGTTGCGCTTTGGGACGACTTTGCATCAGCACTTGGGACTGAAGTCGCGCCATCGAAAATCAAGGAAATGAAGTCCCTGACACAGGTGTGCGACAAGAATTTCGGCGAATCCGTGCCGTCAGTTGGGGCACTGTTTGCATTCGAAGCCCAACAGCCACACACGTCTACCAGCAAGCTCGAAGGCTTAAAGAAGTGGTATTCGCTTGGCGAGAAGGGTGAGGAGTACTTCCGAATCCACTGTGACGACATCCACGAGATGGAAATCTTGGCGCAGAGGGCAGAGAAAATGTCTCCCGAAGACCAGGACGAGACCGTCAGCGCATGCGAAGAGACCGCGAAAGCCCTGTGGAACGCATTAACTGGAATCCATATGGCCCACTGCGGATCCATGACAGCCTAGAAGTAAAAAAAACAAATGCCCGCGGAACAACATAGATCCGCGGGCATTTTGATATTCCTGGCGTTATTTTCGTCTTCGTCGAGCTACAAAGCCAACGAGACCGGCACCAAGGGCGATCATTGTGCACGGCTCTGGAACAACTCCAAGTTCGATGTCGTCCACAGACCACCACCCGTCGGGTCCCCATGACGTGTCGTCTTGACGCACTAGGATTTCTATCCTCCGCGCGGTGAAACCACCTGCGGCGTAGACCCAGCCCGGGGATGCGCTGACATCATCGAGAGCCACAAATCCGGTTTGGCCAGTGACGCTGTTTGAGGAGTCATATCCAATAACGTTGACCGCGTCGGCACCCCAGTCTTGGCCGCCAGAGAACACGTTGAACCAAGCTCCAACGTAAATTTTGTCCACGTCGAATGTGACGGAAAGGGTTCTCGGTCCGTTCCAGTTCCAACCAGATTGGTTTCCACCGTGGGCGCCAACAAACTGACCGTCGCCATTTGCAACGGCTGCCCAGTATCCTTCACCACCGAAGTTTGAAGGTCCCCGCGACCACGTGTAACCGCGATAGGTGTTCTCGATACCGAGGTTCAAGAAATTATCCCTTGTCGCAGCACCAAGGTTTACGTCTTCGAAGTCGATAATCTCAGCCAGTGCCATAGGAGCCAAAGGCGCCAGGCACATCAGCGTCAAAAGTGTTCGTTTCATTAATTTCTCCAATCAAGCATATGCGGCACAAACTTCCGCAACAAATCTATGATAACACAATAATCCACAAGACGAGAGATTCTAAGAAAAATTTTGCCGCTGATTCGGAATATGGACACACTATTTTGCGAAACTCCTAGAATTACCGGGGATTTTCAGGTACTACTGGTGGGCAAGGAGGGACTCGAACCCTCACGCATCGCTGCGCTGGAACCTAAATCCAGTGCGTCTACCAATTCCGCCACTCGCCCACGCAATACCTAAGATACCGGATCGACCTTGTC
>JAEURO010000130.1 GCA_016788345.1 Chthonomonadaceae bacterium | reverse complement strand
CCATCGGGGCCAATAATTGGCGAAGAGCGTTCGTAGTCGTTATTGCTAATTGAACCTACGGTCCGAAACCAAGCTTGGGTCAAATCACTTTGGCGCAAGGCGATAATTCTCCCACTAGTACTGTCGTGAACCGTGTAAGCCCGGTCACTTGTACCAATTGCAGGAAAGGTTGTCAAAAATCCAGGGCCAATAAATGAGGCTAGTAGCCCCCCATTTCGCGTATCAATTTTGTAAAAAGTGCTCTGTTGCCAATTGTCAAAAAACCCAACTCCATCCGCGCGGATTGCAGCTCCAGCACTACTCAGGGCGCCAGTGGCTAGCCTGCGAAAAACCCAAGGAGTCGTTAGTTTGGCTGGATCGGGGCCCGAGAGTGCCCTTGCCGTCCCAAACCGATCTTGACGCTCCATCGGCCACGGGTCTTGAGCATTACCTATCGATGAAAGTAACGCAATCCCAGTAAAAAAAATAGCGGGCGGACAGTGCATTTTCGTATTGTATCAGAAACTTGGTGACCCGCCCTCCGGAGCGAGGTGCGCTTGAAAGAGTAGAGTCTGCCTCAACGGAGACCCTGCTAATGAAGAAATACTAGTTTTCGGACGAGCAGATCGTCCGTGTCCTCGAAGCGGCCGCCAGTAGCGGCCAAGTGAGATTGTAAGAGCCGTCGAACGGCTCATCGGCTAGCGGTCTGCTAGCGATGACGTTTTATTATGGTCTCAGTATGAACTGCATTACGTCTCCCAGAAATCTGGCAGCGGTCTTCGTGTTGGCCTGCTCAGCCCTTGCCTTTGGCGGCCATATCTATGTCACGGCCAGCGGAAACCCTGCCCTCGACAGCACGGTGCAAGCGACCTTGGCGGCGGCGGGACATATGTCGGTCACTGGGGTGCCGTTCTACCAGTTTGACGGTACCGTGTCGCTTTCTGGCTTCAATGCGGTCTACCTGCAACAGAATTACAACCAAAACGTCGCTCAGATGCCTTTAGCCGGACAGCAACAGTTGCTCGCTTACGTGAATGCCGGCGGTGGGCTAATGGTGTCTGAGTGGGCGCTGTACTACACAACTTTTGGACACTGTCAGACTCTCAAGCAAGTCTTTCCCTCGGTGGAGACGAGCAACTATAGCAGCTTACCGTTGATATCTTTTCAAAAGGTCGACGCAGACCTAACGATCAACTCCGGCTTGCCTGACACGTTTCAAATCAGTGGTGACAGCGTCGGTGGATATGAGGCCCTTCCCACCCTGGTCCGACCAGGTGCCAAAGTGTTTTATTTGTCGACGACTAGCGGAAACTTCGTAGGGCACTCCGGTTGGGACTTCGGCATCGGCCGTGTGGCTCAATTTTCTCAAGTCATCGGCTTTAACTTTCTCGCCGATGCCGAAGGCTCTAGACTCTTTCGCAACACACTACAATGGGTCTTGAACGGTACAGGCAATGCCCAAGTCAATGCGACGGACGTGACCGTGCGACTGGGACGAGTCAACGCGGGTAGTGTAGCTGACATCAATGCCCTCGACGGTCAGGTGTTCCAAGTTTGCAAGTTCATTGTCCCGAACCAGCAGGTCGCACCAGTCACCGTCGAAGTCGGTGGGACGAGCAGTGTCATTGTTCCGAGCCAACTAAAGTTTCGCACCTATGGCCGTATGAGCACGACTGGCCTGTTCTCGCTGACCTTGGATCTGTATGATTGGACCATCGGCGCGTTCAGCACGACCGCCGTAATGACGAAGAACGTCAACAACACTTTCCGATTTGCTGAAGTTGTCGCAGACGCACCCGCCTCCCGCTTCGTCAGTGGATCCGGCCGTGTTGTCGGAAGGTATCGCGTCCATCAGACCGGCCCAGCGGGCGCCGCACTCTGGTGTTACGAGCTAGACCAAGCCAACTGGCTGATCCGACCGTGACGGCTTGCGCCCCGACCATCAAACGCCGCTCGTGGGTGGCATGCTTATGGCCTGCGAGAATCTCAATCCGTGCTTGCGATGGAGGCCATAGGCATGTTCTGCCGAACCCTCGACAGCGCCCATGGATGCGCCCGTAGCACCTGACAAAGACGCTAGACGTGCAATAACCAAGCATCGCGCCAACTGCCACATCTTTATCAGGCCGCCCGCCGCCTACGGGGCCAGTGGGTGGCGGCTGCGAGAGCCAAGTTTGGGCCAAAAGAACCTGGGAGAGGCCCAACGCCATGGTGAGGGCGGTGGAAAAGCGAATCTGTCTCATTTGTGAGAGTCTAGTGGCCCGACAGGTGCCTAGGGGCAGGTTTGCGCGAATTTTCCCAATTTGCACTGATGTCAGTGGCGCCATCTTGTCATGGTCGCCGGTGATGGCGATCCACATTTCGTTCAACTGCGCTTGGCTGGCCAACCCGCTACTCAACAAAACCAGGCAGTACATGACGATTTGTTCCGTGTGAATCTATGCAAAGTCCGGTAATGTGCCATCTTCTTCAGATGGCGGCTGTCCACAACACTGACTTTGAACGTGGAATGCTGATTGTCGCGGGCTTGCTCGCTCTGAGCGTCCTCGCAAGTAAAGTGTCCGCCAGGGTCGGCATTCCTGCCACGCTCGTGTTCCTCGCTGTGGGAATGCTCGCGGGATCCGATGGGCCCGGTGGAATCTGGTTTGACAACGTGGCGACGGCTCAACACTTGGGGATCGTCGCCTTGGCTTTCATCCTCTTCAGCTGTGGGATGGGGACACACCTGAACCTCGTCAAAAAGCTCATACTTCCTGCTATTTCGCTTGCAACGGTCGGCGTCGTTGTGACGGCTGTCCTCATAGGATTTGCCGCACACTACTGGTTGAACTTTACACTTTACGAGGGGATGCTCCTTGGTGCGATCATTGCGCCTACGGACGCGGCGGCGGTTTTTGGCACCGTTCGCACTCAAGGAATTCGTTTGCCCGAAGGAGTTGAAACGCTCGTAGAGGCTGAGTCCGGGATTAACGATCCAGCCGCAGTTTTTCTCACAAATGGCTTTGTCGGAGCCCTCAGCACAAATTCAAAGATCGACGCCAGCCTTGGCCTTTCGTTTTTGACCCAAATGGGACTGGGGTGCGCCGTCGGCATTCTTCTTGGATGGGTCGGCGTGAAGTTCATGAAGAAGGTTCGACTGGAGGTGGAGTCTCTCTACAGCGTTGTCACTGTCTGCCTGGTCCTTGCTTCGATGGCGGCTACCACATTGATTGGCGGAAGTGGCTTTTTGGCCGCCTATTTGACCGGGCTACTGTTCGGTAATGGCGACTTTCAAATGCGCAAGAGCATGGCCAAGTTTGTCGACAACGTGGCCTGGTTATTGCAGATCGCCATGTTTTTGGTTCTCGGACTCCTTGTCTTTCCGAGCAATCTCCCCAACATCGCTGTGGGCGGCCTCTTGATTGTGACGTTGCTGACCTTTGTCGCGCGCCCACTTGGAGTGATTGTAGCCTTGACCCCGTTTCGGGTGACTTGGCGGGAGCAAGCTCTCGTATGTTGGTGTGGGCTCCGAGGTGCCGTGCCGATTGTGCTGGCCACCTTTCCACTGATGGCAGGCTTGGAACGCGCCCACGAGATATTTGACGTGGTGTTTTTCGTCGTGTTGGTTTCTAGTCTACTGCAAGGAATGACGATCAAACAGCTGAACGCACGCCTTTTTCCTGCTGCGCCTGGTCGATGAGACCCGATGGCAATTGACTCGATCCGGGCGAGGCGGGAGACACAAAGGGAGGGCGAGTGTCCCAGCGAGCCTTTGCTCCGGAGAATGTTTGATGCATCCACCGCATCGGGTGAAGGCTTTCGAAATGTGGCAAAGATCGAGCCTCAGCCCAGCAAGGGTTGAGGCATCAAATGTCACCCATGAGTGGAGTTCGCTTGTTCGGCCACCAGTCGAACAGACTTGCCGTCACAGTCCATCTGCCCGTATTAGTACGGTATTGCAACCAAAAAGTTGCAGAAATCCGAAAGGGCGGCCATAATGCATCTAGAAGGTTGCATTATGACAATCACTGACGCAATTGAACGTACTCTTGAACTCGCTGCGCCGCAGGCTAAGGTCTGGGACGCCATCGCTACCGCTAAAGGCATCTGCAGTTGGTTCTGCCAGCGGGTCATCGGCGATTGGTCTCCCGGGCAAACAGTTGAGATGGCATGGGGTGAAGACCGAGTCAAAGCAAAGGTCGTCGCTTCTGAACCAATGACCAGGTTCGCTTATCGTTGGGTACCAGGCTGCGCGAACGACGGCCTCCCGTACGAAGAAGCCAACACGACCGAGGTCGAGTTCACACTCACCCCGACTGCAAGCGGCACCCGCCTGCGCCTGGTTGAAAGCGGGTTCAGCAAACTGCCTGCAAGCCACATCGAGCGTTGTTTTCGCGACAACGACCAAGGCTGGGACGACGAACTGCCGAAGCTCGCCGCGCTTTTCGCATGAACGCGGCCGTCTTCCACGCCCTCGGCGACCCAACGAGGCTGAAGATCGTTTCCCGATTGTGCCGGGACGGCCTCCAGCCGCTCGGCCACCTGACCGAGGGCCTCGGCATGTCACGCCAAGCCGCGACAAAGCACGTCCGCGCCCTGCAGGGAGCCGGGATCGTGGACATGGAGCCGCGGGGCCGCGAGTGTGTCTGTCGCCTGCGCGCCGAACAGTTGCGCCAGGCCGAGCTCTGGATCGCTGGACTTGCCGCGGAGTGGGAGACCCGGCTGGAAGCTCTCAAAGCCCTTGTCGAGAGTTGACGAGGCGGGTGGCCTGATGAGGGCACAGTGGCTGACGGAGTGTTTGGTCAAATCTCGCCTTGCGTCTTCGTCAGGTGCTTGGGCACACATTCCGGCGGCAGTTGATTAGTTTACGGGAGAACATGCCTTTGGCCCCCGTAACCTGCGAGGATTGAAAGGTTGAGCAAGCCATAAGCGTGCCACCCACCGCCGACTGACTTGTCGCGCTTGCAAGTGCGATTCACGGGGCGTGGCCGCGAGAGGGATGAGTACACTAGTCGAGATCAGAATGAGCAGAGGCAAGCATGCCTGTTTGGGGTGCAGCGGGGGTTTCGCACTATTCGGAACACGGGCGAAAAGCGTAGAGCTTCCAGGGTACTGTCGGGCCTGCACCGACGCGTTCCGGCCACGATTGAACAGATTTCGAACCGAACTGAGTGTGCTGCTCGGAAGGAGTGTCGCTCAGCCAGAGCATCTTCGGTCGGAGTTGCTGCGCGCATCTCACGATTCGGGGATCGCCCTGCCGATGGCTCTCCACTATTCGCAGGGGGTCTCATGCGCCTACTTGCAACAGGTCCTCACGTTCTTTGTTGCCGATCAGAAACTAGACCAATCTGAAGAGGATTCGTTCCGAGAGTTGAAAGATGCCCTCCAGGTGCCCGGCTCCGCGATCGCCCCGCTCATGGATCAGTTGCATTGGTACTCGACCGTGAGCAAGCTCCGCCGCGGGGAGTTGCCTCGCGTGCAGACTGCGGCAATCCTGATGCCGGACGAAATCGCACATTTGCAGGTACCGGCCCGGTACTACCGCCAATTGACGAGTTCCTATAGGCTTCACCAGGGCCAATTGCTAGCGACCAATCGGCGTCTACTCTTCACGCAGACAGACGGCCCCTTCGAGGCCGCACTGTCTAAGGTGGTCGGCGTGCATCTCGTGAACGAAAACCGCATCCAGATAGACTTGGTGCGTCGGCAGGGATCAGGTACTTACGACGTCGGCCAGGCCCACTTGGTCGTTGAGACCCTGAGAGCAATCTTGGCGGTCGCGAACCGGGAGGTCGTCGCGCAGGCAGCCAGCTCGAGGGTCATTCCTGCCGACGTTAAGTCAGCGGTCTACCGGCGAGACGGCGGTCGGTGCGTCCAATGCGGTGCTGGGGACTACCTGGAATTCGACCACATTTTGCCATTTAGCAAGGGTGGAGCCACTAGCGTGAGCAATTTACAGCTCCTCTGTCGGCGGTGCAATTTGGCGAAGGGGGCAAAGCTCTAACGTTCGGGAAGGCCGGTCACGTTTGCCCGTGTCATTCCTGTAAGAAGCACGGGCATCGAGGCAGATTTACACGACCGACGTACAAGGCAAGCGTTTCCTTGTTGCCCATCCCTCACCCCCAACCCCCTCTCCCTTGGAGGGGAGAGGGGTCCCGGAATCAATACCGGTAGTGGCCGGTCTTGTAGGGGCCTTCGACGGGGACGCCGATGTAGTCGGCTTGGGTCTTCGAGAGCGTCGTGAGCTTCGCGTCGAGTTTGGCGAGTTGGAGGCGGCTGGTGGTCGGGTTGAAGCTGATGGCTTGAGCAAGTCCACCCCGGTTTCCCTGAAAAATCGCTTGCGCCGCCTAGTCACAGGTCCGACTCTTTCAACCCTGACTGCTTCAAGAAGTGTGCAAGCAAGCCTGGTCGCAGCGTCTCTCCGGCATGAATCGGGACGCTGATCCGTTCTCGGTGTCCCTCTTTGCCGTAGATGTGATGGCTGCCGTTGATCCGAAGGAGTCTCCAGCCATTCCGTTCGAGTGCCTTTGTAAACTCCTTGCCAGTGACTTGCTTCACACTGCGATCTCGTAGATTTGGCCTTCCGGCAAGTCGGCTTGTTCGACTTGGAGCCACCCTTCGACGGCTTCCTTGACCCGTTCCATGAGTTCGGGAATCGATTGTCCTTGTGTGGCGCAACCGGGCAAGGCCGGAACTTCGGCCCAATAACCGCCGGTGGCGTCTTCGTGGACGACGACTTTGAGAGTCATGGAGGAATTATGACACCTCTTGCTTCCGAGCCTAAGATGCGTGTCTGGGCAAACCAGGGTTCTCCCCCTCACCCCTACCCCTCTCCCCCAGAGGGGAGAGGGGCCCCGGACTCAATACCGATAGTGGTCGGTCTTGTAGGGGCCTTCGACGGGGACGCCGATGTAGTCGGCTTGCTTCGGTGAGAGCTGGGTCAAGGTGGCGTCGAGCTTGGCGAGTTGGAGGCGGGCGACTTTTTCGTCTAGGTGCTTTGGTAGCACATAAACACCAGGAGCATAGTCGTCTTGCTTCGTCCATAGCTCGATCTGGGCCATGACCTGGTTCGCGAACGACGACGACATCACGTAGGACGGGTGGCCGGTGCCGCAACCGAGATTCACCAACCGGCCCTTGGCCAAGAGGATGATCCTCTTGCCGTCGGGGAAGATGACGTGGTCGACTTGGGGTTTGATCTCTTCCCACCCATAGTCCGCCAAAGACGCCACGTCGATCTCGTTGTCGAAGTGTCCGATGTTGCACAGGATCGCGTTGTTCTTCATCGCCTTCATATGCTCGTGGGTGACGACGTGGTAGTTTCCGGT
>JAEURO010000012.1 GCA_016788345.1 Chthonomonadaceae bacterium | reverse complement strand
CGCCAAGCGGGATTCGGACACGGATACCCACAACTACCGGGTAACGTTTTATGCGGTCGCTCTTGCCGAGGCGATGTGCGTGCCGGAAGCGGAGATTTCGGATCTGGTCGTTGGCGCATTCCTGCACGATGTTGGCAAGATCGGCATCCCGGATTCGATCTTACTGAAAGAGGGAAAACTGACTGACGACGAATATGCGATCATGAAGAAACACCCCGAATTTGCGTTTGAAATGTTGAAGCCAATCCCGTTTCTTGCAGATTGCCTGGACATTCCTCTCCATCACCATGAACGCTGGGACGGTAATGGATATCCGCACAAACTATCGGGCACAGAGATTCCGCTCTTGGCACGCGTCTTCGCGGTAGCCGATGTTTGGGACGCGCTACGGTCTGACCGCCCCTATAGATCGGCATGGTCCGAAGAGCAGACCCGTCAGCACATCGAGCGTTCTTCCGGTACCCATCTTGATCCGACCGTGGTCGAAGCTTTCCTTTCACTAGAGCCTATGCCGCACCCTAGCGATGAGAGGTTCAAGGATAATCGAGCGGCTTGACGCCCGTTTGGACGAACCGTTGAAAAACTATTGTTACCTTTAAACCTGACACTATTCTTGTCACATTTGCCGTGACATTTGTGTAATATTGTAGGGTTTATGGAGAGTCAAACTCAAAATAGGTACCAGGCAAAGGGCAATGAGCTGTATGCAATTGGCGACTACGCAGGTGCCAAAGAGCAGTACAAGATGTGGACTGACACGTCGCCTGTCACGGCGGACGCATGGCGCCTATTAGGCTTTGCCCAATATGCCGTGCAAGAGTTCGACGCGGCGGTCGAGAGCATGATCAAGGCGTCCAAGCTAGGGCCCGAAAACGCCGATAACCACTTTGGGCTTGGTATGGCACAATTGGCTCTCAACAATGTTGACTCCGGAATCGATGCCTTGGACGAAGCTGTTGTCATTCGCCCGGACCATCCGCATGCAAAGAAGAACTTAACCGATGCCCTTTGTCGCCGGGCCCAGTCCCATCTCCAAACCGGGGACGACTTACTGGCCGAGCGGGATTTCGACCGTGCAGTCAAAGTCGGTAGGCAAGATCCTGACGCTATTATCGCGTTTGGAAAGTATCTGATTGACTCCGGTCAGAAGCCGAGGGCAGTAAAACTCATACAACAGGCCCTGATCAATGTCCCTGGCGACAAACGAATCCTCTCGGCGGCAGCCCACCTTGGTGTGTCTGCCGACGCAGCCACGGCTAGTGACGCGGCAAAGAAAGCACAGGTCCAACAGAGCCAGCAAAAGCAATGTCCGGCTTGCAAACAATCGGTCATGAACTGGGCTGCCGTATGCCCTCATTGCAATTCTGTGATCGGTGCCATTCCAAGTCAGTTTGCAGGCAGGGACACCGGATCAAGGTACACCTGGAAAGAAATCGCATACAAAATCATGTGCGTCTATTGGATCGGCATGGGAGTGTACTCGGTCATATCAGGATTTTTGATGACCAAAAGAGGTGGGCCGACTCTTGGCTTTGAGTCTATTTTCTATGCAATCGGAGGGCTGCAGATCGCCATGGGGCTGGGTTTGCTGTTTGAGGTCGAATGGGTTCAATTCATCGCAAAACTGCTTTGCATCCTCAACGCCATCTTCGCAGCGTGGGGAATACTTATGCAGTTCGGGCTCGGGCACATTGTCGGAGGCCTGGTACAGGTCGCGGCCCTTGGCCTGACACTGTTCCAAATCTACTTGCTGAGCGAAATGAGCGATTGACCCTTGGAGACGTCAGGCTGACTTAGGAAGACCTTCTGACACTTCAACCAAACTTGCCGCAAGCGAGGTGATGTCCGCTTTGGCTACAGACTGGCCCGTATGCAAGCAAACAGGGGATCGCTGTCTGCCGCCGGAGACCACGGCTGGGTCATGCCGCACAAAACCTGCGAGCGACACGTCCTTCTTCAAGAAGTCATGGGTGATCGTCGAGAGAATGTCGAAGACTTGCTGGGCTTCTGCCTGATCTTTGACCATATTGACCACGATTCTGATACTCGCCGTCGGCTTGTTGCGATAGATCGCTTTGATCGTCGCATATGCGTCTGTGACGCTGGCAGGATCGGGAGTCGTCACCACGATCACGTCGTCGGCCTGCTTGATAAAGGCCATGACCCTGGAGTCCAAGCCTGCTGCCGTGTCCAAGAGAAGAACATCGGTGTCGCTGGCAAGTCCATTGATCTGCTCAAAGAAAAGATTGAGCTTTTTAGGGCCGCTGCGCGCCAATGTTGGAATTCCAGATCCACCGGCTATGAGACCAAGGCCACCGGGGCACTTTTTGACAACTTCGTTGATCGTCTTTGTACCTGCAACGACATCTTGTAGCGTGTGCTCGGGGCGAACGCCAAGCAAGACTTCCAAGTTTGCCAAGGCAAGGTCTGCATCGAACACGACCGCACGGAGGCCGAGGTTGGCCATACAGACTCCAAGATTAACGGTCAGGCTGGACTTTCCGACCCCACCTTTTCCACTCGTGATCGCAATAGTCCTCACGCGGCCACTCCCGAGAGAGCCGCTAGCAGGGCGAACCGGTCGTCTTGTGGGTCGATCTTGACAGGCCTCTTCTGTCTGGGCTTGGCCGGCTTCTTTGCGACCATCACGTCGTCAGATTTTGGAGCTGGCACGACTGGAGCTTTGGCCTGCTTGACCCTCGGTCCAAGTCGATAGGTTTGAACAATCAAGTCAAAGAGTTCGGTTGGGTTGGCCAGGCTAATCTCGACCGGCCTGCCGACCATTCGCAAGACAGCATCAGTTGTGGGGACGTCAAGAGGATCAGCGATCACACAATAGAACCGTTCGCTCGTCAGCTTGACGGGCAGAACCAGACCGGACAAAGCCGTCATCGACGGCACAAGCGCGACTGCTTCTGGCTCTGGCGTGAGGCGGGTCAGGTCAGCGACCGGATAGCCGTATTGCTCGGCTAGACACTGGGTCACTTCGTCCTCGCTCACATAGTTCAACGAAGTCAAAATCTCTCCAAACCGGAGGCTCGACTCAAGCTTGACTTTTAGTGCGTGCTGGAGCTGGGTGTCACTGATCAGCCCCTGTTCGAGAAGCATCTCGCCGACTCGTTTGTACTGGACCATGTTTCCTCGGTGGAATTATTGGCGTGTGGGCGGACTATTCTCAGGCATCAGCAGGCTCTTTCTCAGATAGGATGTCTTACCGGGCACGCGGGTCCATTTCCGGTACCCTATTGCCCTTCAATGACTGTACGCGACCTTCGTCAGATGTTCCTGGAATTCTTCGAGTCAAAAGGGCACCAAAGGCATGCTTCGGGTTCGTTGATTCCGGTCGACGTCACCGGTCGTCTAGACGAGTCTCTGCTTTTCAACGGTGCGGGTATGGTTCAGTTCAAGCCCTACTTTCGCGGCATTGCCCAACCACCCCATCCCCGCCTCTGTAATGCCCAAAAGTGCGTCCGTACTGGAGACATTGACGAAGTCGGCGATCTCTCTCACTTGACTTTCTTCGAAATGATGGGCAATTTCTCGTTCGGAGATTATTTCAAACAAGGCGCAATTGATTACTCGTGGGAATTCATTACCTCGACCAAATGGTTGAATCTCGACCCACACAAACTCTCCGTTACAGTGTTCGAGACCGACGATCAGGCCTATGACGAGTGGGCGAGGCACTTCGCAACTGTAGGGATTGATCCTTCTTCAAGGGTTTTCCGATTGGGAGAAGACACTAATTATTGGCCAGCAGGCGCATTCACAAATGGCCCTCCTGGCCCCTGTGGCCCTAACACAGAAATGTTCTACTGGGTGTCCGATGAACCCGTCCCGCCGATCACCCAGGGCTCTTACACATCCGAAAACTGGATCAAGGACGACTTAGAAAAGAACTGGCTAGAGTTCTGGAACGATGTGTTCATTGAATCCGAATGGCAGGGAGACACTAAACCAGATGGTGGATACATCAAAACAGGCATGCCAGATTTGCCGTTCAAGTCAGTGGACACGGGGATGGGACTCGAAAGGGCGGCCTGTGTCCTCGGTGGTTACAGGTCGGTCTATGACACCGACAGCTTCCAGCCCATTTTGTCGGCAATTCAATCAGTCTCGGGCAAAACTTATGGTCAAGACGAGTTGAGCGACACCGCTATGAGGATCGTGGCAGACCATTTGAGGACCGCATGCTTTTGTATTGCGGACGGGATTTTGCCTGCGAACACGGGGCGTGGTTATGTCTTACGGCGACTTATCAGGCGCGCAGTGTTGAAGGGCAAGAGGACTTTGAACTCAGCACAGCCATTCATGCACCATTTGGTGGACTCCGTGGTGGAAAACTTTGGAGACCATTACAAAGAGCTCGCCGAGAAGCGGGCAGTCATTACCGAAAGCCTGCGCAATGAGGAAGCCCTGTTTAGGAGGACTCTGGACCAGGGCACCGAGATCTTGCTGGATAGACTGGAGTCTGGCCGTCACAATTCTGGCTCCGTCTTACCAGGCGACTTCGCATTCATGCTCTATGACACTTTTGGTTTTCCCATTGAAGTTACGTCAGAAATTTGTGCAGAATTTGGCACGGAGGTCGACACCAGTGGTTTCAACTCCGCCCTAGCAGTAGCGCAAGAGCGGTCCAGGGCTGCGGATCAGAGAGACAGCGTCTATGGCGGTGTGGTCGTCGCATTTGTATTCGAGTCTGAAGATGGACGGGCAACCCCGACGGCGTTTGTTGGATATGAATCCCTCGAGTCTGAGGGACGGATTGTAGGAGCAGTCCCGGTGATCAATGAGGAAGGTGTGGCCACGAAGGAGTTTGCCATCGCGCTGGATCAAACGCCCTTTTACGCAGAGAGCGGTGGCCAAGTCAGCGACTTAGGAGTTATCCGCTTGCTCAACATGTCGATGGTCTTGACTGTCAAAGACCTGGTTCGTCAGGACGGTGTGTTTGTCCATTTAGTGGAGTCCAATGAGAATTTGGGGCACGAAGGAGCGTCTGCAAACGAGGCCCAAAGCGCTCTGCAAGAAAAATTGTTCAACCAATTGGTCAGTTCGCAAGTCGATAAGGCCAGACGCTTGGACATTGCGCGAAACCACACGGCCACGCACCTGCTGCATGCCGCACTAAGGACTACTCTTGGTGAGCACGTCACCCAGGCCGGAAGCCTGGTCGACCCAGACCATCTCAGGTTTGATTTCACCCATGGCAAAGCCATGAGCCCTGAGGAGATCAAGCGTGTCGAGCAACTCGTGAACGAGCAAGCCCTGATGGCCCAACCCGTTACCAGCTATGTCGACATTGCGCTCGAAGACGCGAGAAAAATGGGTGCAATGGCTCTCTTTGGCGAGAAATATGCGGACCGCGTGAGAGTCGTGCAAATAGGGGGAATGCCCCCCCAAGACCCGAGTTATTCGAGGGAACTTTGTGGTGGCGTCCATGTTCAGAACACAGGTGAGATAGGGCTTTTCAAGATTCTTCATGAAAGCAGCGCGGCCAGTGGCGTACGGAGGATCGTAGCAGTCACCGGACGAGGGGCCATGGATTGGGCCAATGATCAGGGCAACCTCATCCACCAAGCTGCACAGAAACTGAAGTCGACTCCAAAGGACATGCTAGCGGCAATTGACAAGATGGGTGAGGCTCTACGCGAAGAGCGAAAGAAGCGGGAAAAGCTGGCACAGTCTGGTTCAGGGTCACAGGCTGAGTTGACAAAGGTGGGGCCAGTAGAGCTCGCGGTAGAGTCCATCGAAGGAGAGCTACGAGACGCGCAGGCCGTCGCAGACCGTTTGGTTGACAGTCGCCCCGACCGAGTCGCATTGGTCAGCTGTCTCGCCGATGGCAAAGTAGTCTGTGTGGCACAGTGCGGGCCCGGGGCGGTATCCAGTGGCGTCCACGCAGGGAACCTCGTGAAGGCTGTTGCTTCAGTGACAGGTGGAGGAGGCGGCGGAAGACCTGACTTTGCGACTGCGGGCGGCCGCGATGCTTCCAAGATCCAAGAAGCGCTTGTTGCGGGCCTCGCAACGGTTCGAAGTCAGGTCTCAGCCCTTTGATAAACCGAGTTTTTCAATAAAAAACTCCATTTCGCGCCTACTGTCGACTGCCGAATGCCCCAGGTCGCAGCCAACTTGCACTTCGACCGCCTTACCTAAGTTTCTAAAGGCTTTGAGGAGTTGTAATGTGTTGAGCGGGTGGACGTTTTCGTCCGAAGTCCCATAGTAAAGCAAGAGCGATCCCTTAAGCTGGTTGGCATAACTCATTGCAGAGCCAAGGTCATACTCGCGCTTATTCTCAGGATAGAGCCCCATATATCGTTCGGTATAGATAGAATCATAGTTGATCCAGGCTGTTGGAGAACTGCAAGCGACAGCGGCGTTATAGATGTCCGGATACCGCAATAAACACATTATTGACGCATAACCTCCATAAGACGTACCGTTGATCCCGACTTTGCCAATATCCACAATCCCTTTGTCTATAAGGCTTTGCACCCCGGCGGCTTGGTCGTCAATTTCGACACGGCCCATGTTCTTATAGAGAGGGTCGCTCTGAACTTTGCCGCGGCCGCCTGTTCCGCGGTTGTCGAATGAAGCTGTCATAATTCCATATCCGGTCTTCTGGTCATAACCGCTAAACCGTTCGCTAAAACCGGAGGAATGCGCATCCAAGGGCCCCCCGTAGACATCGACAATAAGCGGGTACTTCTTGAGCTTTGAATAGTGGCGAGGCTTGCGTAGGACGCCGTGCATTGTGTGCGACTTGTCAAAAGTTGTGTAGACGACCCTTTCCGGTAATGAATATCCGGCCTTTGTGAAACTTGACGTATCGCTCGAAGCAAGAACTTTCAGCACTTTGCCCTTTAGATCGATCACTTGAGTCGTAGGCGGTACTTCGCAGGATTCAAAGACATCGACAACGAACCGGTTGTCAGGAGACATAGTGACCGTATGGTTCCAGTCACCATCTGTGATCATTCTGTTGTTTTTACCATTGAGGCCGACGACGAAGAGCTGATCCATATAAGGGTTCTTTCCCCCACGCGCCATATAGTAGACCACCTGTTTTTCCAAGTCAATCTTGACTACTCGCGTTTCATCAAACTTGTTTTGTGTCACAGGAGTCATTTGACCGCTTTTCAAATCCAAGACGCTGAGGTTGATGAAACCGTTTGACTGGCTTTCCCAAAGTGCTTTTCCGGCAAAAGGTTTGGCCTTATCTATCCCAGGTTGCTTATCGAGGTACCAGACATTGAGTTTGTTTTCTGCGTAGGACTTTGGCCATTCTTCACGTACAAGAGTTTTAACGTTTCCTGTATCGGGGTCAAGCGCGCAAAACTCCATGACTTTCTGCAACCGGTCTGTCCTCCTGAAGAAGAGGTCATGGCCATTTGGCGCCCAATGTATGTCGTACAAATAGTGCCCGACTCCGCTATCAAATGGGCCCGGACGGGTCTTGACTAGTTTGGGAGACACTCTTGTTGTCGAAGTGACATAGATGTCAACTATTGGATTGGGAAAGCCGGGTCGGGGGTATGCCTGAGGTTCAAAAATTGGCTTGTTGGTACCTTGTTCAAAAATGACATAGTTGTCTTCGACGGCTGACTCATCGAATTTGTAAAACCAAACATAGTCACCTTTGGGGCTCACGCCGAGAGCTTCGTTCTGGCCGAGTTCTTCTCCATATACCCAACTGGCTTGGCCATATTTCAATCGCTTTTCGACGCTTCCATCGCTCGTTAAGGCCACCGGCTGTTGGCCTTCAAGGGCAAGCCAAACATTGTTGTCACTAAAGTACGCGCGTACTTTTCCGTCTTCTGAGAACGATTCGCTGAATTGGCCGCCGCGGCCGGGCTGTCGTCTGCCTCTACCCCGGACGGCGGTGGATCCTGCGACTTGGTCAGGTTCTTTGTCGAGCTTTGTCTCTTTGCCGTTTGTGGCGTCCAATGTCCACCATTGGTCACCGCGTTTGTACGCGAGTTTGGTGGGACTGGCCCATCTAGTTTCTGTCCGGCCCAACTTGATGAGTCCTCGTTGTTCAGAATTGTCGCGCTGGGCTTGGGCGGTGATTGGCCAAGTTGTCAGCTTGTCTTGGGGTACTGCGAAAGTGTGGCACGCGACAGTCAGGGCTAGACAGAGAATCCTCACATCGCCATGTTATCCTCTCTAGGCTGTTTCTGAGTTGGCGTCGGACCCTATCTTTGGAAACCACATGGCCAGTGCCGGCGCAAAAACTAGCGCTGGCAGATAGACTTCCTTTGGTAAGTCTTTGACTGGGCTGACTTTGAGCAAGCCTAGCCCAATGGCCAACATCATGGCTCCTCCAGCGGCTGTCGCCTCGTCTAACACGCGTGGGTTCTTTGTCACGGGCTCCAAGGGCCGTGCCAAGGCTGTCAGTGAAGACTGGACGACCAAAACGAGGGCCGCAGAAGCTAAGACTCCGGCCCCAAAGGCTGGAGACACCGCGGCCAAGAAGATCGAAGAGATGCCGTCGAGAATCGATTTGAGGCCAAGTAGCTCGATCTTGCGTTCGAGGCCGTCTTGGATGCAGCCCATAAGCGTCATCGGTCCGACGCAATAGAGGACTCCAGCAGTCAAAAAGCCCTCGTTGAACCCGCTGTCGAGGCCGCCAAGCAGGTGCCGCGCCCCGTCAGCTGCCCCAGCCAACATGAGGTCGATTCCGATCAGCTTTCCAATGACCCCACCAAACGCGACAGACGCGGCAATGATCAGGATGTTTTTGGTTGAAAAGAGCATCTTGACGGCGATGCCAACCGTGACTAGCCCGATTCCGCTCAAGGCGATGTTCTGCAGTGAAGGAGACAGCAGTTTTCCGATTGCCAATCCAATGACGGATCCAATGACGACGGTCAATGTGTTAAGAAGCGCCCCTCGGAAGGGGAGCACCTTGCGAATTTGCTGGGGTGGGTTCACAACACACTTCTCAATTGGAACGACAGGCCGGCTCATCTAAAAGTATGGTACTGCCGACATTGGGGGTCGAAGCCCTGACTTTAGTTAGGTTTGACAGAAGTATTGGATCTCCTAGAAATAATGATGAACAAAAGTCCGATCAGCGAAAAGGCTAGAGAGGCCACTTGGGCACTGGTGACCATCGTGCCTTTGATGTAGGCGGAGCTAGCGATTCCTTGAGCGAACTCGTCAGCTGTGCCAGCCCGAAAGATCTCATAAATGAACCTACTGATTCCGTATGCGACAAAGCTCCAGCCAAATGATGCGCCGGGACGTAGGGTTTTCCTCCTTTCGATAAGTGTCACCGCCAGCGCCCCGAGAAGCATCCCGGCAAAGTCTATGAGTTGGGCAGGGACATGCTTGTCCGGCAAGCTTCCCTGGACGACACCATACCAGTCATGGGTTGGCCTACCGTAGCAACACCCATTTGTGAGGCAGCCAATTCTTCCTATGGCTTGGGCGACAAGGATAGGGACACCTACTGTGTCCAAAAACCCTAAGGTCGAGACCTTTGAAAGTTTTCGCCAGACCAAAAAGCCAATAAAACCGAACAGGATGCCCCCAAAACTTGTCAATCCTTCGAACCTGAGCGACCAAAGTTGGTCTTGGTGGACACGGTAGTAGTCAATGTGTTGGACGACGTAGGTGACTCTTGCTCCCAAGACTCCGGGTAAGACCAACCACATAGAAGACTCCCAGACCTTTTCGGGAGAGATGCCAAACAGAGGGGCCCTCCGTTTGGCGATAGCGAGGGCCACTAGGACTCCAATCACAAGCAGGACGCCATAGGATCGGACTGGGATTGGGCCAAGGTTGAAAAAAACGGGCAACATGGGGTCAGAACGCTCCCGAATTAGAGCTGTCTGCCTCTGCATTCTTGACCGCTTCTCTCGCTCTTTCGGCCATGTTGAGGTCTTGGTAAATCTTGGCCACTTTGATCCAGGCGTTTCGGATGTGTGCGGGCCGGGCTAGCAGGAACGCCCGCCCACCTTTCGAACCAGGATCGACGATGACCTGCTTATGCTGTTCAATTGCTTGTTCGAGGATCGTGGCCCAGATTTCTGACTTGGACTTTTCATATCCTTCCTGCACGATTTCATACAAGACCGCTAAAAGGATGGGAGCCTTGTCTTGCGGCTGCGAATCAAATGTTGTTCGACAGGTCGAGACTGCGGCCTCGCTCTCCCCCAAGTTTGCCTGCGCGCGCGCCAACCTAAGAGAGTCATTGATCCTCCGGTCTTCGGTTTTGGAGGCCTTGACCGCAACGGCATAGAGGTCTCGCGCTTTAGCCCAGTCTCCCGCCAAACGATAAGCGTCGCCAAACTGCCAAGCCTGCGCTGGCCTAATGTTGGCGACATCGACACGGTTCAAAAGATCAGTGATGACCTTCTTTTGTAGGATGTTTCGCTTGTCCGCAGTGATCTCTCCTCGAGACTGTCGGTCGTCCAGAAGCTCCATGAGGTCGCGGATGTTTCGCGACAGGGCGTCTCCGTTTGGCACATTGGACATGGCAGGCTCGTTAGGATCTGGAATCGTCCCAGTGCGGCAGCCAGCCATCAGAATAAGGAGGCTAAGGAAGGATAAAGCGCTCTTCATTGAAAAATGGGTCACGATAAATTTCGGAGCCACAAAACGTGAGGACAGCTTTGCCTCTGAACTGGTGGCTGTGAAAGGGATTGTTCTTGCCCTTGCTAAAAGTTTGGGCTACGTCGAACGTCCATTCGACGTTAGGGTCAATGACGGTGATCTGTGCGACCGGGCTGCCGTTGGGTTGCAATGTTCCGGCCTCCAGTCCAACGATGTCCGCCGGACTCGTACTGAGTTTCCTTACAGTCTCCAACGGACTTAGCATGCCCGTGTGTGTCACATAGGTCAGTGTCGCGCCAACTGTGCTCTCTAACGCTGAGAGCCCAGCTGGTGCTTCCTCAAATGGGACATCGACCTCATAGGGGGCGTAAGGTGAATGGTCACTGGCGATGCAATCAATGGTCCCGTCGCTCAGCGCTCCGAGGAGCACGTCCAGGTCGTTCTGCGTCCGGAACGGGGGAGTAGTTTTACAGTTAGTGTCAAATTCGTGGATCGAGTCTTCGGTGAAAACAAAGTGGTGAGGGCAGATTTCGCAGGTGACTGGCGCCCCTAAGAACTTGGCCTGTCTTATGAGTTCCACCGCTCCCCACGTGCTCACTCGCAGGATATGCAGCTTGCACCCAGTTTCGAGCGACAGCAAGCAGTTACGCGCGACCATGATGTCTTCGGCGGAACGGGGGACACCGACTAAGCCAAGAAGGGCAGAAACGGCCCCTTCATTCATCGAGCCGACCGAACTCAGTGAACGGTCTTCGCAATGGGCCATGATGGGAATGTCCAATTGAAGGCACGTCTCCATCGCCCTCTTCATGAGTTGCGAATTCTGAATGGGCGCACCCTCGTCACTTGCAGCCACGATCCCCGCTTTCTTGAGTGCAGACAGGTCTGAGACTTGCTCTCCAAGTTGGCCTTTCGTCAACGCTCCGACCGGAGCGACGAAAACGCCCCCCGCGTCTGGTGCTGCCGCCTTGTCCAAGATGTAATCAATTAGGACGGGAGAGTCGAGGGGTGGTGATGTGTTGGGCATGCAGCACAGGTTCGTGAACCCCCCTGCAGCGGCAGCTTGGGTTCCAGACCTGATTGATTCGCGGTGTTCTTGACCCGGCTCCCGGAGATGAGAGTGCATGTCAACGAGCCCTGGGCATATCCAAAGCCCCGAACATTCGTAAATCAATGTCGAGTCATCGCTGGCCACGTCCTGCCCGATGGCGGCAATGTGTCCGTCTTCAACCAACACACTCCCATAAATGTCCATGCCGTTCGATGGATCCAGCACCCTGCCACTCCTAAATAGGGTTTTCACGATGGTGTCTCCTCCTGATCGAAGGCCCGGCTCAGTGCCGCCATTCGGACGAAGACCCCGTTTGAAACTTGCTGGCGGATAACGCTTTGAGGGCCGTCGGCGGTCAAGTCGTCTATTTCGACACCACGGTTCATGGGTCCTGGGTGCATGACGATCGCATTAGGTGCAGCGACTTTTAAGGTTTGTCGGTTGATTTGGTAGAGCCTCCGATATTCTCCTAACGACACGAGGCCCGAATCCATCCGCTCGGTTTGCAGTCTTAGTGCCATGACGACGTCTGCACCAGCAATACCTTGCTTCACATCGTAATAGACCGAGACTGGAAGTTTGTCGGTATGACCTGGCATCAGGATCCGTGGTCCAACGATCCGTACCTCCGCCCCAAGCTTCGTCAGAGACCAGATGTTGCTACGGGCGACCCGCGAATTTGCAACATCTCCGACAATTGCAACCTTTAGCCCCTCGATCTGCCCCTTTTTCTCAAGAATCGTGAGCGCGTCGGCAAGGGCTTGGGTCGGATGCTCGTGGCGGCCGTCCCCAGCATTGAGGACGGGGCCTTCGAAATACTTGACCACGACGTTGTACATGCCGGAGGCAGAGTGCCGGATCACGACCCCTTCGAGCCTCGACGCCCGTAAGGTCAATACTGTGTCCTTGAGGGACTCTCCTTTTTTGATCGAAGAGCCTGCGCCTGAAAAGTTGACATGGCGATAGCCCAAGTAGTTTGCGGCCTGCTCAAAGCTGACCCGCGTCCGAGTTGAATTCTCAAAGAAGAGCAGCCCGACAGTCCTGATCTCAGTTTGAGGGACTGGACGGCCGCTCTCTATCAACGATTTGTACATCTTTGCAGATTCAAGAAGGCCTTCCAGGCTCGGCTTTGGCAGATTTCGAACCGTGAGGAGGTGGTTCAAGTCCGCGCCGCCTCGCGATCTTGAGCGTGGACTAGGGTCACTGACTCTTCAGTGTCGTCTTCTGGCATGGTGACTACGATATGGTCGCCAAACGCAGTTTCGACTGTTTTGCCCACGAAGTCCGGTTGAATCGGCAGTTCGCGGTGGCCACGATCGATGAGAACCGCAAGCTGGATTCTGGATGGTCGCCCAAACTTAAGGAGAGACTCCATCGCAGCCCGGACTGTCCGTCCTGTGAACACGACTTCGTCGACTAGGATGACGCTCTTGTCATTGACGCGAAAAGGTATTTCGCTCCTGTCTTCCCCCTCGTCTGCGCGGTCATCACGAAAGTGGGTCACGTCCAGCTTGCCGCATAAGACAGGTGATCCTTCGATCTGGGTCATCATGAAGGCCAAACGCTGGGCGACCGGATACCCTCTCCGTAGGATCCCCACCACAACGAGATTGTCTGCACCTTGGTTGGATTCAAGGATCTCGTGCGCCATTCGACCAAGGGTTCTCTTCATCCCTGATCCATCGAGCACGACCGCGTCCATGTGTCAAATTATGCCGGATCGCGCGTCCAGAGACTTAGCCCCTCTTCGATATATGAAAAAGCCCCGCAAAGCTGACGCTTCGCGGGGCGGACAGCCACTAGGCTAAGGGTAGACCAGCAGGACGTCCTGATCGATGGTGGCTTGCCAGTTCGGGTTAGAGACTGGTCCCACTGGCTTGTAAGCGACACGAGTACGTGCTTGACCGTTTCCAACATTGATGTAATTGGATGGGTTTGTTACGGTGACTGTCGTGTTCGACTCGGAGGTTGTCGCCAATCGAACATCGATCGAGTCCCATTGGCCAGTGTTCACGTTCAGCATGAGAATTTCCTGCTGAATGTTCACCGAACTGACCGACGATTGGACATAGATCTTGAGTTGCGACGGCGGTGTCAGGCCGCTTGTCACAGTTTCGAGTTGGATGGGAGCTTCTCCTGCATTGATCGTTAAGCCAGGCCGCGCCACCATGATGTTCCCGTCATTGAGGAACAGCGAGGAGAGCACGCCAGAGACCAAGAGTCCGCGGAAGAAGTTGAACGAACTTGGGCGATAGATTGGGTTGTAGATCTTGTTGGTGTAGATCTCTGCCTGGTTTGTACGAGTGTCAGGGTAGACAGGGTACACGTAGCGGTCACTGATCCCGATCCCTTCGTAGTCTCCCAAGAATGAGACGCCCGCGTTCCGGCCATCGTTAAAGCTGTCCCACGACGATGGGGTCAATCTGAAGTTCGAGGACCAAGTTGTCCCTTCGTCATCGCTGTAGTAATAGGTTTGATCCCAGAGTCCATGGCTGACGCCGTCAGTTTGGTTCGGCGTGTACTGAGTGTCAAATGTCAAAAGATGGAGACGTCCGTCTTTTGTGAACTCAATCCATGGGTAGATCATGTCCGAAACCTGGCTCAATGGGCGGAACGGCAGCCGGGTTGCGGCCGACCATGTCGTCCCTTGGTTGGTCGACTTCGTCATATAGAGGTCAAGGTTCCGTTGCCCACCGACTGTGTTCGTCTGATCGAACCACATGATGACGATGTCGCCTGTGACAGGATTGACGGCCATTGTGTGGATCGGGGGGTTCCGAAAGTTGCCTGGAATTGCGAAATTCTGGACGCCCCAAGTCGCCAGCCTGGTGGCTGCGTTCACCGCAGCAGAAAAAGTCAGGCCACCATCAAGGCTTCTGCGAAACTTGATCCCAAAACTGGTGTCCCAATATGTGACATAGAGTTCGCCATTGGGCCCGTTCCGCGGCAAGAAGCCAAGGCCCGAGCCAAGGCTCAAAGGAGTTGTCCAAGTCGAACCTAAGTTGTCCGAGCGTATGACGCCCTCGTTGTAGACGATATAGAGGCGGGTGCTGTTTGGGTTGCCAGGAATGATGCTTGCGCAGCCCCACTCCTTGTCGGCCCCACCGCTGACCCTTGCCATGACTGAAGCCTGGTACGTGTTGGAACCGATGTTCTTTTTGGCGAGATAGATGCCGCCGTTTCCGCCAAAGGCGATGGCACCAGCCCAGACCGTGTTTGTCCGCTCGTCATAAATGGCCATGGGGTCGCCTTCGACCGTTGTTTGGTTGGCGACTGGGGGTCTGACCAGCACGTGTGCCCAGGTTGCCCCGCCATCAGAGCTTGTCCCGAAGCTGGCCTTAATGGTTCCGTCCGTCCGATAGTCGTTGAACCCCCCGATGATATCGAGCCCGTTTGCCGTGGCGACTGCGCTCGTCTCGTCGCCTGAGTTGCTGAGGGCGTCTGGTGACATCCTGACCTGCGCGGACACGACTGGATCTTGGGCAAAAGACAACCCAGAGGTCGCCATTAGGGCAAATGCAAGTATTCGTTTCATGGGCGTGGGGCCACCTCCTTCAGGAGTGGTCGGAACTGGGGTGGGACGTTTTGGTGCCGCTTATCGGCTTCTCCTAGATAGGTCCACGATGCTTTATAGTCTTGGGCAAAGTAGCTTGCGACAGCCATCCGGGCGTAGAGGTCAGGATAGCTGGGGTTGATCTTCACGAGTTGGCTCCACATGTCCACACAACCTGCGTAGTCGCCGCGCATTTGGATGACTGTTCCGAGCTCAAACCGGGCCTGCTGAAACGCTGGGTCAAGCGAAACTGCCGTTCGCAATGCTGTTTCAGCCAGCTGGACGTTCCCTTCCAGCAGCATGCTCCTGGCAAAGCCTTCATAGGGCCTTGCGTAAGTTGGGTCTAACAAGATGGCGTCTCGGAAGAGACCAGCGGCTTTGAACCAAGTGTTCTCTTTGTTGAGAGAGGTGTCGGCGACTTCGTTCGCCTTGATGGCGGCGGCTCTGTTAGAACCTCTTACTGTCGAAGTCAGACGGCCACGAGCGACCACGAGGCCCTTCATGGCCGCATCGAGTCGCTCTTCGTCAAGTTTTTCTTTTGGGTTGTCAACCGGTTTTGTTCCAGCCGGCAAAGACGCAGATGGCTGTGCAGTGTCTGTCTTTCCTTTTGCAAGGAAAGCAAAACCGCAGGCCAAGCCGCCTATGAGGGCAAGCGTGAGTAGGGGTCTCATATGTGCTCCAATTTGCAACTGTTGGGCCAATTCGGCCCAGATACAGTATGACGTGAGTAAGTGGCAAAACCCCCCCTGTGATTCCTACTTGTTATGAGATTAAAATAAATAAGAATATACTTATGTTTTCTCGTGCCAATAAATCCTAGTCACAGCCCCATTTGTTGACGCGGTGCCAACATCCTTGGTCATACGGGACGAACACCGTCTGAACGAGGGTGTCAAAGCTTGGAACATAGCCTAGCTCGCCACGTCCGTACTGCCTGATCCTATGGATGACGGTCTCAACATGCCGTTTGGCTAAGCCGCACCTTTCTATGTCGGCCAGCGAACCCCCAATGCGAGCCCTGGTCCTCCTGGCCACGGTCTCCAAAGTGTCGAAGGCGTGCCGTATTGGGCTGAGGGCGCGAACCGCTTTGTCCGGCTCGCCCTCCGCATACCATCTCTTTGCTGCCTCCATCATCCGAACAATTTCGACTGAGGTGCGGACAAAGATGGCGACACCCTTGAACTCTTCGCCTGTAGAACAGTCGATCGCCCTCTGGCTAAGCTCAAGAGCTTTATCGCCAGCTTCGCCTGCCAACTCTTCGCCATGGTGTTTCCAAGCCAGAAAGGGGTTGCCATAGGCAAGGAGCCTGCATTTGAGGCGGCTCCTATGCCCATCGAACGAAAACTGTCCTCCCAAGGAATTGAGTTCGATCCCCATCAGTTCAGCGAACTCACGGTGGTCGGAATATGCGTCTACAAGCCTGGTGCCCCAGGATGGGTTGTCCATGACATTGCTGGCCCATTCAATCGCAGGGAAGAGGGTGTCGTACGCCCCAAAAAGGCCGCACTCCCAAGTGGTCAAGCAGGTGCCCTCTAGGTTCATTGACTTGACATCGAAAGCGACCTGCCGGACATTTGTCTCCGATTCTTTTAGGTGAACCCACATGGCGTCATAGACATGCAGGGTTGGGCAGCCCACCAGGGCGTGACCGTGCGCAGCTAAGGAAAGGGCCGAGTTCGATAAGCCGGTTCTATACTGCCAGTCGAACACGAGGGTTTGTTTCGGAATTTCGGCAAGGATTTCAGGGTGTTCGATGAACATGTCGCCCCAAACCGCTGGCTGCCGTGAAGCGGACAGCACCTGCTCGATGAGTGGTGTCATGTGTCGGCTGTAAATCTCGGGCTTGTCAGTTTGTGCACAAACTGGGCAATTCGATAGCTCCCAAGCCTCATCTCCACCAAGATGAATAATTTCCGAATCGAAACACTGGATAATGTCATCGACTAGAGACTTTGTCAATTTGCTAAAGTCTAAACGACTCGGACATCCCATCATTCCGCCAAACGATGATTCTCTCAAGGATTCCCCTGGCTCGCACCTGAGAAAACCTTCCATATGTCCTAAAACGTTAAGAAATGGTACAAGTTTTAAACTTGGAAATTCAGAGCGCACCCTCAACACGCTCTCGGGTGTCAAAGCGTAGAGGCCGTGCGCCCATGGCACGCTTGGGTAGGCAAAGCGGTGCTCCAAGTAAAGACCGAGTGAGTCGTAACCGGAGTCCTGAGACAGCCGTGCGAGCTCCATCAACTGGTCAGGGCCGACCGTCTGCTCGCGAGCCAGGTCGAACATCCACATTTTGAAAGGCACAGTGCATTATGAAACAATGACGGCCACCGATTGGGTGGCCGTCGCTTCATTTGGAGATGTTGACTTACTATGAGACGTATGCATTCTTGCCAGTTATGTGTTAAGAGACCGGGGCCGAATTCACGGCCCCGTACTGGACAGACTCACTTTTCTTGAGCTATTCACTCTGCAGCGACTTCGCTCACAAGGTTTGACGTCCTTTCGCCATGCAGGTTCCTCTTATCTTTCAGTGATGTAGGTCTATGTGTCGAAAATGAGGACTAAGGCCGACCAGATTTGACATGAGGGAACTTATTGGTAGGAGTGGGCGTCCAATGTCGGTCTTCCCCTTTGGTCAGACGAGTTCCAGTGCGACTGCAGAGCAAAAATGTCTTCCTGACCGGGTGAGAGCGACCTGGCCGTCGTTGCACTTTGCCCATCCTTTGGCAGCAAGCCCAAACAGGGTTTCCGGGCTCACTTGTGGGCCGGGGATGAGACCCTCGTTGAGTCGAATACCAAGCATGGTGCGCTCAAACTCAAGCTCTCTCGGATTGAGTTCTTCGTGAGCGCACCAAAGGGTCGCTCCGGTTTCGACCGCTTCGGCATACCTGGCCGGGTGCTTGATGTTGGTATAGCGGACAGGACCGATTCGGCCGACTGCACCTGGACCATATCCAACGTATTCTTCTGCTCTCCAATAGCAGAGGTTGTGATGGCACTCGTGGCCTGGCTTTGCAAAATTTGAGATTTCATACTGCCGCATTCCGTTCTTCTCACAGTGATCGACAGCGGCATCGTACATATTGACGACGGATTCTTCATCTGGCAGTTCTAATGTGCCTCTCATGTGGTGCCGATAAAACCTTGTCTCGGGCTCGATGGTCAATCCATAAAGGCTGAGATGGTCGGGAGCCAGGCTTGTCGCGATCTCAAGGTTCGTCCGCCATCCACGTTCACTCTGGCCAGGCAAGCCAAACATGAGGTCGAGATTGATATTGCTGAATCCGGCCTTACGCGCCAGGAGCACAGCTTTTGCAACATCTGACGCCTCGTGCACTCGACCAAGCCGGAAGAGATCGCCCTGTTGAAAGCTTTGGGCCCCAAGGCTGATCCGGTTGAACCCCATGAGGCGCATGGCTTGGAACTTTTCAGCGTCGACGGATCCCGGATTGGCTTCAGATGTGACCTCAATACCAGCGGCTGGAGGGTGTGTGTCGGTGACCGCCTTGAGAATCTGCTTCAACTGGAATGGTTCAAGTTGTGTCGGCGTCCCGCCTCCAAAGAAAATCGTCTTTGCTGGTCTCCCAGAATGGGGCGAAGCCAGGACTTCTGCGACGGTTGCCTGGGTAGTCCGTTCCCGGATGTCGGCATCCATGACATAGGAGTTGAAGTCGCAATAACCGCACTTTGAGGGACAAAACGGCACATGGACATAGATGGCGACCGGGGTCACATCTCGCTCCAGCTTAGGTTTTCCTTCCAGACATCACAGCGACCAGGCCAATGATGGCCCCAGCGACAACCGGAACCGCCGGTTGATGGCAGCTGAGTCATCCGGTGTTCATGGATTTTGCCCATGCCGCATACGCGCCGCCTGCACCGGCGCCCACGGCCATCGAGATCACGGCTTTCCACCACATAGCCCTAGTTTACGCCATGTGAGGGCGTGGTAAAGCCTAGGTTGACTCATGTTGGGCCCTGTAAGAAAATGTTGCTTTGCAGGTCATGGAAAGTAGAATGGCGAACGAAAAGATGAGACTGACATCACTGGCACTTGGCGTATGGGTATGCCTTGTTCAAACTGCTCCTGCCCAGCAGATCCTGGTCCAGTACCCAAAGGGGTCTCCAAAGGCGTTCCTGAAAGTAGGTGACCGTTTTGCCGGCGGAGTTGTGACAATGTGCGTACCCGAGATTAGGATGATCCGCTTCAAGACAACACCTCAAAGAGAGTCGGCCATGATGAACACTTTGAAGGACTCCGGGCAGTTCAGCTTAGTCTGGAAGGACAGTTTGCGGAGGGCGTCTGAAGTCCCCAACGACCCTTTCTTGCCGAGTCAATGGGGAGCCAGCAATATTCGACTGAGCAAGGCTTGGGATGTCCAAAAGGGCAATCCGGCGACGGTCGTAGGAGTTATTGACTCCGGTATTTCACCCAACCATCCAGATTTGACAAATTTTGTGCCCAAATGGGACTATGTCGATGGTGACGCATCGCCTTGGGATCTGAATGGCCATGGTTCTCACGTCGCCGGGACAATTGGCGCCACTGTAAACAATAACCTGGGAGTCGCTGGAGTAGGGAGGAACTGCTCCATGTACATCTATCGAGTGCTAGACGCGAGTGGCAGTGGCTACACTTCCGATGTGACGGCGGCGATCGTCGCTGCGACAAACCAAGGTTGTCATGTCATCAACATGAGCTTAGGCTCATCGGCTTCAGACCCTGGGGAAGAGTCAGCTTGTGACTATGCGGTGAATCAAGGCGTCATTGTTGTCGCCTCGGCGGGCAACGACAATTGGAGCAACCCGAATTACCCGGCCCACTACAGTCCGTGCCTTGCGGTAGGAAGTATTGACAGTAGCAGTAACCGAAGCTCTTTTTCAAACTACGGTAGCTGGGTCGATGTCGCGGCTCCAGGGACTACCATCCTTTCAACTGTGCTCAATAGCGGGTATGCCTACTACAGCGGGACGTCCATGGCTTCGCCACACGTCGCCGGAATCGCCGCCTTGGCCTATGCAAACTTTGCTCCAGAGCGTTCAGCCGAAGTCGGACTCAGAGTCAGGGGGTTCATCGAAACTTCTGCTCGACCTGTTCCGGGCAGGTGGTGCAATTTTGGGACTGTCGATGCCCGCAATGCGGTGGGATTGTCTTTACAATTGGCGGTCCATCGGCGAGAATACACAGATCCTCCATTTGAGTTTCGGCTGGTATCTGTCGCCCACGACGGGCCAGATGAATACCTGGCGGCTGGTTACAGTTTCAATCCGTCGTCAAACTTGTACAGTCCATTTGTTGGCCGATACTCTGCCGACGGAACCGTACTCTGGTCTCGCGGCTTTCCTTGGGCCAATAATGTGCTAATTACTGGCATCAAGCCAGACGGTCGTGGCGGTGCGTTCGTCTCTGGGGGCCAGAACTTTCGGTTCGCCGTCTTCCATGTTCGAGCCGGCGGTTCAGCCGGCACGGTTCTAGAAAGAGGCCATTCGGGAGGAGTCAGCCAGGCTAACGACTTAGTGGTCGTGAACGGTCGTGCAACGGTGGTGGGAAATTTCTGGAACGGTTCGTCACAGCGTCCCTATGGGCTTCAGTGCGGGGCCGAAATGACGGACATCGCGGAGGGCCTGATCGATTACTCCATTGCAAATTATGGTGTGGCTCAATGTGTGGTCTACAATCCTCAAAGGCGCTCCTACCTGGCAATGACAGAAATGGAAGATGTTCTGTTTGGCAAGGGAGTTAGCGTCTCAGAGTTCAAACGCGACGGGGCCCTATTGCTAGGTCAGCGCGTGGTGCCGTTTATCTATCAATCAGGCCTGGAAATCACGGCGAACGACATTTGCCGGTTTTCCAATGGACAGTTTGGGTTCACTTGTGCCGCTGGCATTCGCAACGGCGGCAACTGGAAAGTTTCGGTAGGCAAGCTGTGGCCCAGCGGTTCCTCCAGTTATTTGAGCCAATTCTCCATTTACGACCAATGGTTGACCCCCGAGTCCAAGAGTTCGACGATCCGGGCGACTCCGTTCGGGCCTACAGACTTGCTCGTGACTGCAAGCGTTGAAAATACCCAACGCAGCAGCGGTTATGTGCTCGTAGCTAGATTCAATAGCTCTTTGAACTTGAGTCAGAACTGGCCGAACCAGGGATATGGCAACGGAGTCCGAATGTTGTCTGGCTCTAAGGCCGCTGACGCGACCGCTGGCAGGGCCGTAGTCACTTCAGAACTTGAAACGTATGTTTCTGGGAACGCGTACGACCTTTCGATCAACCCAGGTTCGACCCATGCCACCTTGTGGAAAGTTTCGAAGGACGGCGATTGGAGCGGGCACAGTCTTTCGTTCCGAAATGGGCAATATGATGGGATGTCGCTGGGTTCCACCGGTCGCTTGGTGTGTAGCGAGAGGGTCACAGAGGGAGCAGGGTTTGCCTCGCTCAATCGAACGCAAGTGAAGCATCTTGGTCGCGATGGGGTTGGCGGAGATGCACTCGAAAACTAACGTCAGAATGCTTCTTACTCTTGTACACTTATGAGTGCAGGCAAGGACAAGTTCAGATGGACATGGTCGTCGAAGGCAAGCGAATTGATTGCAGCAGACTTCCGGTTACATTCTCTCCGGAGAACTGACACCAAGCAAATCTAAAGTCGCTCTGAGTGCGGATTGTGCAGCCCTGCAGAGACTGAGTCGGAACTGGCTCGTAGCGACATTTTCCATGTCTATGACTCGGCACGAGTCATAGAACCCGTGGTAGGCCCGGGCCAGCTCGATCGCGTAGGTGGTGAGGCGGCTGACCGCGTAGTCCTCTGCACACCGAGCGACCTCGTGGGGGAGGTCGGCGACCTTGAGAATAAGGGCCTTTTCGCGTGAGTGCAATGTCCCCTCCCTGGATTTGGCGGATGATTGTGCGGACGAAACTGGGGAGTGGGTTGGGGGTAGGGAGATCCCCGCCTCTTCCGCCTTCCTGAGCACCCCGCAAATCCGCGCGTGGGCGTATTGGACATAAAACACTGGGTTCTCGTCGCTTTGCTTCTCTGCAAGGTTCAGGTCAAAGTCAAAAGTCGTGTCGTGGTGTCGCATGAGGTAGAAAAACCGGGCCACGTCTTTCCCTGCCTTCTGCTGTTCGGCTTTGTCGGCCTCGGGTTTCACCTTCGCGCCGATCTCGTTGACGAGGTCGATGAGCGCGTAGATGTTGCCGTCGCGTTTGCGCATCGGGGCGGGTTTTCCGTCCTTCATGAATCGCACGAGCTGGAAAATCAGGACTTCGAGCTTCTCTCTGCTCAGGGCAAGTGCCGCTTGGCAAGCGTCGCGGCGTTCTATGGTGCCGTAGAGGAGTGATTCTTGTGCGGTTAGCGGATTGTCTCCACCCCCAACCCCCTCCTCATCGGCACAAACATCCGACGAGGAGGGGGCTCCTTCGGCCATCAACTCGGCTGCCACAACGGCGTGGAGGCGGCCGATGTAGCCATGGTGGTCGGGGCCGAGGATGGTGATGAGTTTGTCAGCCCGGACTTCTCCACCCCCAACCCCCTCCTCATTTTCGGGGCACGAGCCATCCCCTGCAAACGAGGAGGGGGCTTTGCCCCCGCGCTTGAACTTGTCCGCATGGTACGCGACGTCGCTGGCGATATATGTCAACCGCCCGTCCTTGCGCCTCAGCACCCGATCCATATCGTCGCCAAAAAGGGTCGAGCGGAGCCAGAGGGTTTCTGAAGCCCCCTCCTCGTCGGATGCTTGTGCCGATGAGGAGGGGGTTGGGGGTGGAGATTCGGACTGCTCGTCTTCAGCCGCCTGCTCCTCTTTGGTGACTTCCTCGATGACCCCGCCCTTTGCGAACTTGACTTTGGTGCGGTGGGGCTGGTCGTCAGCGACGCCGGACTGCTCAAGCGCCTCGATGCACCGCGCCACCTCGCCCGAGTCGTGGAGCGACTGCTCGGAGAACCATGTGTCGAAGGTGACTCCGAAGGTTTCGAGGTCATCACGCTGCTGTTCATGCATCCTCAGTTGTGAAAAAAAGTGAAATACCTCAATTGGCACAGTGGAAAAGGCAGTTGGGGTTCTTCTTGCCGTTTGGTAAAAGGGAAGCAGTCTTTGTGCAACATTTGCTTCCCATGTTTGTTTGTCACCCTGAAATCCTGACTCCGTTAATTCCGAAACCGATTCTAGTTCTGAAACCATGTTCAAAATATGGTTTGGCAACCTGCGTTTAGCCTCATCTGCAACGTCCTCGACATAGTCTCCTTTATAGCCGTTCTCCGGCACCGGCTTGCCCTCACAAATCGCCTTCACCGACTCCGCGAACAGCCGCATCTGCTCGCTGTTCACCCCGTCGTTAATGTAGTACTCACGGTGCACCGAGTGCCCTGCCGCCTCGAGCACGTTAGCCAAGGTCGACCCGTACGCCGCCCCTCGCCCCGAGCCGATTGTGATCGGGCCGTTCGGGTTGACGGAGACGAATTCCAGGTTGAGGCGTAAGGGTGGTGAGGATTGTAAGGATGGTGAGGGGCGGGCGAAATGGGACGGGGTTTCCAAGACCGACCCCGCCGACCTGTGCAACACGTCCGACAACACCCCGGCACAGACCCGGTCTGCAAGAACAACATTCACAAACCCCGGTCCGGCGACTTCAACGACCGTGAACGCTGGGTCATTGGCGAGTTCGTTGGCAAGAAGCTCGGCCAGGTTGCGGGGGTTCTTGGGCCAGTCTCCACCCCCAACCCCCTCCTCATCGGCACATACATCCGACGAGGA
>JAEURO010000129.1 GCA_016788345.1 Chthonomonadaceae bacterium | reverse complement strand
AAATGACGATCAAAATCGCGATGATGTCTTCAATTGGAGGCATGGCTACACGGCCTCCAAATTGATGTCTCTAGCATGGAGTTCGTCCCACGTTTCGCGTCTTTGGATCTCCAAGTGTCCGCCATTTTCTTGGACCAGTACGGTGGCAGGTCGGCGGAGCCCGTTGTAGTTGTTTGCCATGGACGCGTTGTAGGCCCCCGTGCAGAGAACCTGGACAAGGTCGCCTGCCCGAACAGTGCTTGGCGCGTCGACTTCGGCAAAGAGAGTGTCCGTTTCGCAGTGCTTTCCAGAGACGGTCACGATCGAACTAGGCTCATTTGAATGACCGTGCCAGACCAATTCGTATCTGGCCCCATAGAGCGCAGGTCGAGGATTGTCGCTGAGGCCACCGTCAACTGCGACAAATTTGCGTCCAGATGCCGCAGTCTTGACCACCCCGACTTCATAGAGCGTGCATCCAGCTTCGGCGACCATCGACCTACCAGGTTCGAGGCCTAGCGATGCCGATGGGCCAATGGCTTCCCGCGCGGTTGTAGCGACCCTATGACAAAACTCCTCGATTGAAATGGGATTGTCTGCCGCGGTGTATCTGACGCCAAGTCCCCCGCCAATGTTGAGAAATTTGGTCTCGAAACCCAACTCGGCCTGGGCCTTATGTGCGATTTGGGCCAAGACCTTTGCCGCAGTGGACTGGGACGTGGCGTCCATCAGTTGGGATCCGACGTGGCAGTGAAACCCGATCAGCGGGAGGCGCGAATTCAAACAGAGTTCGATGGCTCTGAGAGCGTCTTTTATAGGGAAGCCAAACTTTGTATCGGCCTGACCAGTGCTAATCTTAGCGTGGGTGTGTGGATCAACGCCGGGAGCCAAGCGCAACAACAACGGCGGCGTCCATTCGAACTTGCTTAACTTCTCAATTTCTTCAAAACAGTCGACAATGATCTTGCCGATCTTTTTCTCTACTGCAAATTCGAGTTCAGCTGCCGACTTGTTGTTTCCATGCAGACGGCAGTCTCCAGGCGGCACTTCCGCCTTGAGCGCACCACGAAACTCACCTTCGCTCGCAACATCGATCGAGCAACCTTCTTGGTGCGCCATCTTGATGACACCTAGAGAAGTGTTGGCCTTGCTTGCGAACGACACGTCACCAGGAAAGTTAACTACAAATCGTCGGGCTCTGTCGCGGAACGACCGTTCGTCGATGACATAGAGAGGGGTGCCGTACGTCCTTGCTAGCTCATCGGCCAAGTAGTCGTTCAATTGGAAACGGGAGTCCTCGACTATTGATGCCTGCATTGAATCAGATTATGACACCCTTGTACCCGTCCGGAAACCTACGGTGCCAGTGCCAAGCATGCTCCACGATAGTTTCAAGATCTTGGTGTACAGGCGCCCATCCGAGCACCTTTTTCGCCAACTCGTTGGAGGCGACCAACCGCGATGGATCTCCAGGCCTTCTCCCAGTGACAAGGGGACTGATTGACTTGTGCGTCACCTTGGCTGCCGCCGCCACCACTTCGCTCACACTTGCGCCATGGCCAGAACCTAGGTTGAAGACGTGGTTGCCAGGCGAGTTTTCGAGAAACCTTACGGCGTCAACATGGGCGCGTGCAAGATCGGACACATGGACATAGTCTCGAACACAAGTACCGTCCGGCGTATCATAGTCGGATCCATAAATCTGAAACGTCGTACGCCCAAGCAACGAGAGAAGCAGTCGGGGGACAAGATGAGTTTCTGGACTATGGTCTTCGCCGATATTGTGGGTCGGGCTCGCACCACTTGCATTGAAATAGCGCAGGCACACAGACTTGATGTCACGCGATGTGATTTCACGCTCTGCCCTCAACTTTGACTCACCGTAAGGTGAACTTGGAGCAGTTGGGTGCGACTCGTCAATCGTGGCTGTTTTGGGTTCCCCGTACACTGCCGCACTTGAGCTGAAAACAATCTTATCGACCCCGTGTGTCTCCATAGCGTCCAAGAGGTTGCGCGTTCCGGTGACATTGTTCTCAAAGTACTTATCTGGGAACTGGACACTCTCGCCCACTTCTGAGTAGGCAGCCAGGTGCACGACCGAAGTCACGCCGTACGAGCAAAACGCCTGCTCAATATCGGAAGGGCTGCGAAGGTCTCCACGGATGGCCGGCACACCCTTCACTGCTTCGATATGTCCCTTTTCGAGGTTGTCCAAGACCAGGCACCCGAAGCCTGCTTCAGTCAAGGCACAAACAGTGTGCGACCCAATATATCCTGCTCCACCAGTGACGAGGACCATGCCACCAGTATCTCCCGAGAAATTGGGCCAGTAGGGCGACAAGGTCGATCCGGTATCTTAGGTATTGCGTGGGCGAGTGGCGGAATTGGTAGACGCACTGGATTTAGGTTCCAGTGTCCAAAAGACGTGAGAGTTCGAGTCTCTCCTCGCCCACCACTATTCTAGCTTCAAATCCCCGTCCCGGACGGGGTTTGGGCAGAGCCTCCCGGCATGGAATTCGTCCATGCAACTCACTATGCAACTCAATTGGCGGCTGGGAAACCCTCAACAGAGGAATCATGGGACTCAAAAAGAGGGGTGGTTGGCGGCACAAGTCCGGTACCTTTTTTGGACCCCACCGGGGGGGCCTGCGCCAGAAAATCGAGACTCCTGCGGGGCCAAGGTCGACCTTGGGCAAAAGGGGTCGCAGGCTGACTGGGCACCGAATCGAGCGAGAGATGTTTACTCCTCACTCGGTTTCGTTTACACCTATCCCGATGAATCCAGGGCCGCCGTCAGATAAAGGGCAGCCCGGACTCAAGCTTGGAAATCTCGACAGCCAGCATGCATGCGGCTTCGTTCCGGAGGTCAAAGTTTGCCTCGGCGTAGCTGGTCGTGAGCTGCTTGCACACTGCGACCAGAGCCCGCATCACAGACTGCTGTAGCGTTCGATGCTGACAACCGATGGCCATCGCAAACGCGGCATTGTCGAAGCCGAATTCGTTGACCGAGTTGGCGAGGCACTCGGCAGCCACGATGGCGCGGATGGCACCCTCGTAATAGGCGGGCTGGAGGGTGGCAAGGTGATTGGAATACTGGCGCTGGACTTGGTTGCGTTGTTCGTCGGTGAGGTTGACCATACGAACTCCGGGCACCGAAGACGTTGTTCCGGGGCCGGCGGCCCCGCTACCCATCGGACGCAGTGTGAACTCGCACATAGTTGATGTCGCGCCCCGCCTCAAGCGCACGCACGTCATCGAGAAGTGCGTCGCGGACGGTCTCAGGCAACGACCAACCAGGCTCTGTCTCTCGGATGAATGTCTCAATCGTCGTGGCAGCCTCGTCGACACCTTCGGTGGTTGCCGGGGAACTGGTCATTGCCGGGAACCCAGGCGCAGGTCGACCGCTCGTGGTCATGACCGAAGCCAGGATTTGCCTGAGTGGCCGGTCGACGCTGATGTTGACGAGGCACTTGCGGGTTTGAGTTCTGTGACTGCTCATGCCTTGGATTTAGTGCCCCGGAGCGAGTCCGGGGCCGCCTTACTAGACTACGTCTTCGTAAGTGCCTATGAGTTGCAGCAAAACCCACTTGCCTTCGACAAGTTTGATTTGGTACTGCTCGCCATCCTCTTCCTCGCACTCGAACTCAGCTGCTATCGGGTTTGAGGCGATAATCGCCTTTAGCAAGTCGGTGGCGCGAAGTCGCGGTTCGGAGCAATACTCCATGTTCACTTCGACACTGACCGCGCCCTGATAGGCTACCAAGTCATAGGAGTAGTCGATATGCGGTCGCAGTTCGTTCTTTGCTTCCTCCGCAGTGGTTTGGTCTTGGTACGTGATGCACCCATTGAATCCAGCTTGCTTGGCACCTTCTAGCCGATGCTCGTAGGCTTGTTGCATTGTGTGTGTTTTCCACATGATTCGTGTGCTATCTCCGTTTGGTACGATTAGCGACCTCGTTCAGGTCGAGATGTTCAAGAGCAACCTGTAGCAGGCTGAGGTTGAAAATGGAAGTTTCGTGGTGTGCGTCCATGCTGGTGTGCAAGACGTAAACGAATCCTCCGGGGCCGGGAAGGCCGGTGTCACTTTGGAATTGGACGGTCGCATTTCTGCGACCGTCCCTCAGGTCATTCCATTCAGCCCAGATAGCTTGCGACAACCTCGTCGCTGAGCATGCTGGCTCTGGTTTCAATGCGACGCCACTCGGCCTCGATTTCCCCGTACAGAGCGTCGAAGCGCGGTGCCACAAGTCGACCCGCGAGAGCCTCAAGTTGCGTCCGTTCCGTCGCGAACTCGGAATCCTGGGCCGACCTCGTCAATCCGTTAATGACTGAGAATGCCGAGACTTCACCGACGCTCGGCTCGGAGAGCGTTGCGTCGTGCCCTCGTAGCCAACCCTTGGTCTGTTCGGTCGTCAGGCGGTGGTCGCGCGACAGCTGGATGATGATGCGGTCTGAATCGACGAGATTGACTTTTCGACCAGCTTCGAACTGCACGAGGGCACGGTCAGCTTGTGAGAGTGCTGAGCCAACGGTTACCCTGATGTCCGCGGCCAACTGGTTAAGGTCGATTTTCCCGATGTGCCTCTTCGAAACGGCTTGCCCGGTCGGTGTGCAGACTATCAGTCCGTTGGCGCACACCAGGCGACCAATCCAAGGTTGGACCTGCATTCGAAGCGTGCCGACTTCCGAAGTCTGAATCGCAATTCCGACTTGGTATGCCTCTCCGCCAACTTGCCTGTCGCAGCCGGGCCAAACGAGGTTGCAGAGTAGTTCGTCACCGTCGTAACTGAGTCGATTAACCCGGGCTTGCTCACGTTCTGAGGCCGTCAGAGCATCGGCAACCATCGCTACAAGGACGTTAGCGTCAACCGCCGCGTACCTGTCCGAGAACAATGCCCGGCAAAGCTGATTGCCACTCTTGTCCTCTCGAAACCGCGTGAAGATTCGCTTCCGAGGCCGGTTGTTCTGTTCGTCGTCGAACTCCAGACCAACCAACTCGGCATTGATGAAACGAGCAAGCTCAGTCTTGTAGTCCTTTCGGGCAAGCCAGTCCACCATCTGTGTTGGCATCGAGGTCAATCGGCATAGCGAGTTGAATCCTCGTTTCGTGAAGGTTGCGCCCCCGGCCATCAAGCGGCAATCGTCATCCACCTTCAGGTCTCCATAGGTCAGAATCTGGTCGAATTTCCTCTCATTTGAGAGCTTGTCGAGCAGTTCGGTCAATGGGCGCGAATCGCCAAACATCACATTGTCATAGGTCTGTATCACTGTGTTAAGTCCTCCACGAGCAGATTGCTCGTGGAGGGGGCTTGTCTCTCCTTACAGAGTCCGGGGCCGCGACTCTAGAGGCTGCAAACAGGTGGCGTGGCGAGGTCGAGCGCGGTTTTGAGAAAGATGATGAGGGCTTGCTTGCGAGATACAAACCACTCGACGTCGTCGGCCGTGTAGGCAAACCTTTGGTCGACTTGCACACTCCCACCGGCTACCTGAGCCATCACCTCACGAGTCACCTGCTGTTCGTAAGTCGGGAGCGTCTGACAAGTCAAGCGCCGATTTCGAACCTCGTCGAGTAGCCATTGCACATCGCCTAGCGGTAGATGGTCGTCCGTGGTCAATCGCGGAGCAACGTCTCTCCACCATGACAAACCTCGCTGGGAGGAGGAGTCGCAGAGTTGAGACAACAAGCAATGGTTGTTATACGAGTCGCGAAAGTAGGCGGTCGGTGGGTGCATTGCATCGAAGATTCGGTCGACTTCCGCCTGGGCAGCGTTTCGTTGCTTCAGGGTCTTTGCGGTATCTCGACGCTTAAGCGCTTGCTGAAACTGAGGTTGCAGCTCGTTGTTGAGTTTGGTAAATGACTTTTCCAGGTACATGTCGCATCCCATGGTGGTGGGTCGTTGGGCTGGCCTGGATTTCCGGGGCCGGTAAGGATACTGATTCTGCTAGGTCAGGTGGTAAGGAGTCAGCGACCGTTGAGTCGCTGACTCCACGGTTCTTTCTAGAACTGAAGCCCCCACTTCGTTTGCATCACCTCGACTGCGATGGGTTCGCCCGCTTTTGCACGCTCAATCCCTTCGACAAAAATAGCGGTGAACTCAGGGTCACACCAAGGTTCGCCGCCAGCCAGCAGGTTCTCGAATTTCAGCCATTCATAGAGCCAGTGCATCGCTTCGCCCAGTCTGCGCCACTCTCGATTGTCCGGCGTCTCGGGCTCAAAGGTCTGTTCGCGAGGCCAGACTTCCGCGTTCAGACGCCCGAACAACTCGAAGAGCTTCCCAAGCTCCTCTACCGAGGGCCTTCGAACGAGTTCAATGCCGATGGCACTCCAGTCGTCAAGCAGGGCGAGGCCATTGCACCAGCCGAGTCGGTAAGCCCAGTGCATGACACCAATGAAAGCGCTGTTGATGTTGCACCACTGGGGGCGGAGAGCAATTTCATCGGGCACGGCAGGTGGGATGAGTTCGCACAGTCGGTCGTAGGCATGCTGTTGTCTGGACAGCATTACGAGGGCGACGGAGTCTTCCAGAGATGCGTTGGGCGAAGTCGCGCTTTCGCTTTGTTCACGGTCGTCGTTGTTCCTTTTGGGAACCGATGTCTGTTCATTGATGATTTGGATGTTTTCCATGCTCAGATTGTCGCACCGGACCAACCATTAAGAAGTAGCAAGTAGTATCATGATGTTGTGAGACGTCAGCAATCGCGATTACCCGTTGACCTTGAAAGGGTTCTCGTAACTCCGTTCCGCGAGGGTGGGCAACAAACGGGCGAAAATGTTGTCTGGGTTGAGAAGCCTTCCGCCGACGCAATTCGAGACAGAGTTCGAAATCACCTAAAGGGTAAGGACGCAGACAGGTTCGCGCGGAAACTCGCTGAAAACCTTTCCGATGAGATTGGTGCCGAGGTTCATCCAGCTTCGCTCCTCCTCTTTCTCGAACTCAGCCTGGATGAGTTGCTTCGATTCGTGTCCAAGCACAGCGCCGACCCGCGCTGGCCCGCAGCACTTGCCGCGTTGAGCACCAAGCGCCGTCGTGGGATTGTTCGGTCACTTCAGCCGGACCCACGTGCCACCAGAAACCAAAAGTTCTTTACATATCAAGAGATTGCCCAAATCTGGGGATACAGCGTTCCGCACGTCAAGCGAGTCATGATTGGCCGACAAGGTCCTGGCACAAAGGGGCGAACTCGGACCTTCAGTCGAGTCGTTGTTGAAGCAACTTTTGGACTTCCGGTTTGACCGATGCGGCTTGAAAACGTGCTGAACAGATTCGCCATCGTTCGGTGGACGGCAGCCCAAACCCTCCCCTGAGCCCGTTCGACTCGAAAATCTCGATTATTGGCATGATAAACAGGTGACGCAAGGTTGCGCCACCAAACATGCCTTATGCCTGGGAGTTGGCTGCGAGTGTGAGACCCGTAGCCTCCCCTTGCATATCTGGGAATTCTCCGTGCTCTAGGGTTAGCAACACCTCACTCCACACTTCCTAAGGCAAGGTGCGATAAGCATAGGTGGGGACAAGAGCAGTTCCCAAGAATCACTCAATGGCAGTCGCGAGCCACTCGTCCTCGA
This sequence comes from Chthonomonadaceae bacterium, assembly GCA_016788345.1. Taxonomy (GTDB): domain Bacteria; phylum Armatimonadota; class Fimbriimonadia; order Fimbriimonadales; family Fimbriimonadaceae; genus JAEURO01. The sequence continues at coordinate 6 of JAEURO010000129.1, read as the reverse complement.
CACCCG
>JAEURO010000128.1 GCA_016788345.1 Chthonomonadaceae bacterium | reverse complement strand
GCGTCTTTCATTCTCTGACTGGCCGATTCATCGACCGGTCCGAGAGCGAAGGCCTGCTCCCTCGCCTCGGCACTGGGCCACTGGGCGTAGCTGTACCAAACCCCGTCTGCGCCGCGGTGGAGCCGCGACCCAAGCGAACCCCGCTCTGTCAAGAGCAGATCTGAGACCCGCGACCATGCGTCGACGAATTGCTCGACTTTGTCTGGATGGAGCCGCCAGCGGTAAAGCACGGCAAACCCAGGGCCGCGTCTTTTTATCATTGCCTTAGGTTACTTGGCCGAAAAGACCGCTCAGAGACCACAGACATCCCGTGGACGAGGAAGAGGGATCGGATCTCCACCCCCAACCCCCTCCTCATCAACGGGCACAGACATCCCGTGGACGAGGAGGGGGCCCCGGAGTCACGCTACTTTCAGGCTAAGGTTCTGCCCGCCGCCGCTTTGATAGATGATCGCGACGTTGCTCGGCGCGGACTTGATGTTCCGCCGCTTGGCATAGACCCGGTACGAGATTTCGACGCCCGGGGTCTGGTCGAAGTGCTCCATTTTCGTGGTCGTCACGACGTCGATGATGTCCCAGCTCGCGCCTTTATCCAGCGAGGCCTCCACCACATAGTTCACGCCGGGGAAGTTGCCGCCGTTGTTCCAGGTCAGGCTGTTGACCCCGTTGCTACAGCCCAGCGCGGCGAGGTTCGTGGGGGCAAAGACCGGCAGGTGGTCGCCGCCCTGGTTGCGCGGGGGCAGGCCGAGCTGGTCCAGAAGCTCGTCGCTCACCGCTGGGTTGGCCTTGAAGATCGCGTTGAACCGCCGCAACAGGTTCACGGTGTCGCCTTTTTCCAGCGTGCAGTCGGCCACCGCGCCTTTGGCCGCGGCCTGGGCGGCGGTCTGGTCGTTCAGGCTCGTGTTGAACAGCGTGTTCTGCCCGCCGATCTCGGTGATCTGCGCGGGGCTGAGCCCGAGTGCGGCCGCGTTGGCGGTCGCGACAGTCGTGAACGTCTGCATCATCGTCCGCAGCTCGCTTTTGGACATCTCGTAAAAAGGTTTGTTCATGGGAAATATTTACTCCGAGGGTCTCTTTCCATGTCTGGGTGGTGTTTATGAGGTTCTGGCGAGACTGTATTTGGATTTTCTCGGCTGGTACGCGGTGGTGACCGCCCGGAACGCTGTTTCGGACGAACTTTTTGGATTTCTGACCGCCGGGTCTGGGTTTTCTACCGAGAAGTCTTGGATTTGGTCCAGGAAGCATGGCGTTGCGACCGCCCGTCCCGCCTTGCCAGCCAGCCACGGCTCAGACCTCCAGCTTCCCTTGCCCTTCGCCGGCTTTCGGGATCCCGTGAATCGTGGAGTTCCAAGGGAAGGTGAAGGCCTCTCCGCGCAGTAACTGTCCTACAGTACGTGTCTGGATCGCAGGGACGGGGGTACCTCCCTCCGGACTCTTGACCGTGCCTACCTTCTGGGCCCAGTCGATAATGCCTTTCGTCGCGGGTACGAGCGAGATGAGGAAGCCAAGCGCGGCCTTGTTCGCCTTCATCGTGGCTTCGAGGTTTTTCACGTCGTCCATCTTGAGGTTTTGTCCGCCCTTTACACTGATGATGACGAGGTCGGTCTCCTTCTTAATAGGCTGGAAACGGAAGCGGACGAAGCCATCGACACCGCCGTCGGCGCCCTTCTTCTCTTGCCAAGGCATCGCGCGAGGGACGAGGGAGATCGCCCACTTCTGGAATTCGTGCTTGTCTCGGTTGGCCAGCTCGATGGCTTCGGCTTCGGTTGTTGGGAGCCCGAGGATGTCGTAGTCGCCTCTCTTGCCGTTATGGATGCCGAAGGAGTCAAAGAGGCGGGCTTCGATGAGGCTGGTGGCGGTGGCGGTGATGTCGATGCCGATCCACTTCCGGCCGAGTTCTTGCGCGGCCATGACGGTCGTTCCGCAACCGCAAAAGGGATCGAGCACTACGTCACCGGGGTTGGAAGAGGCTTCGAGGATGCGCTTGAGGAGGGCGACGGGCTTTTGGGTGGGATAGCCGAGGCGCTCAGCGGCTTGGGAGTTCAGTGGCGGTATGTCCACCCAGACATCGTCTGCAGCGAGGCCACGTTGCTCATCTAAATATCTCTTAAATCTCGGAACTGAACCCGGACTCGGCTGCACAACCAGCCCTGCATCATAGGCGGCTTGCATCCTTTCCCGTGTCCATCTCCAGACGCGGGTCACCCCGAGGAACTCATAGATAAGGTTGGGCCGATTGGGGTTCGGACTTATAAGGTTGTCCAACTGAAACCTGCGTCCGTCAGGATCAATATGGCTGTACTTTGACGCGGTCTTGATGCCCAAGTCGCCTTCATCGTATTTCGTAAAGAGTGCGTCAGCATGCCAAATCGCGTTCTGTGCATCCTTAGTGAATGAGAGCAGTACATCGTGATTTCTCGCAAACCTCTTGCTCATATTCCCCTTCGCATTAGTGCGTTTCCAAGTGATCTCGTTTCGAAAGTTTCCTGGGCCAAAGATCATGTCGAGGATGATCTTGAGGTAGTGGCTGGCGGCGGGGTCGCAGTGGAGGTAGAGGGAGCCGGTGGGCTTGAGGACACGGTGCAGCTCGTAGAGGCGCGGCGTCATGCGGGCGAGGTAGGCGGTGACGTCGTTGCGCTTGAGGTACTGGATGAACGACTGCATGAGCGAGACGAGCGGCTGGTTCGGGCAGGTGTCCACGAAGGCGTCCCACTCGGCGTAGAGGTCGGGCGACCACTTCCAGGTGTCGGTGAAGGCTTTGACCTGGGCTTCGGCGGGCGCCCCGGTCTGCTCCTTGAAGAGCACGTTGTAGTCGCGATTGGAGTTGAATGGCGGATCGAGGTAGACAAGGTCGACGGACTCGCTCGGGACATGCTTTGTCAAGACATCGTAACAATCGCCGTAATAGAGTGCGTTGCGATCCACGAAGTGTGTTTTACCTAACGTCCCTCACCCCCAACTCCCTCTCCCAACAGGAGTGAGATGAGGGGGCTCCGGAGCCCCTTCCTCGTTTGGCCGGATGGTTCGTGCCGGACCAATGAGGAAGGGGTTGGGGATGGAGATAGAATTGGGGCATGGACAAAGGATCGAGGAACCCTTCTCGGCATGCGCTTGAGACATCACGGAAGCTCCGGTCTGAAATGTCCGTCAGTGAGAAGCACTTTTGGGCCGCCGTCCGCAAGAAAGCGATCGGCTTTACGTGCAAGAGACAAGTGCCGGTCGGGCCGTACTTCTTGGACTTTTACTTTCCAGAGGCCAAACTTTGTGTCGAGACAGACGGCGAGCAACACGCGTCTCGTCTGGAGGCTGACCGGCGACGAGACGAGTTCTTGGCGACGTGTGGCGTCGCGACGATCCGGATCCCCACTCTGGACTTGTTCGACTCGACGGGCGTCGCATTCGCCAAGTGGCTCCACGTAGTCCGGGAGGCGTGTCTGGAGCGAAGCGGAAGGCCCTTCTGATTTCTCCACCCCCTAGCCCCCTCCTCATCGTTCGGGCACAATCATCCCGAAAGACGAGGAGGGGGAACCGGAGTCCCTTCCTCGTTTGGCCGGATGGTTCGTGCCGGACCAATGAGGAAGGGGTTGGGGATGGAGATTAATGCCCCCGGTCACGAAAGTTTTCCTCTCCACCCCCTGACCCCCTCCTCATCGTTCGGGCACAATCATCAGACGAGGAGGGGACTCCGGACTTAGAGCGTCCCGCGGACGGCCTGCTCGCGTTCGATGCTCTCGAACAGCGCCTTGAAGTTGCCCTTGCCGAAGCTCTTTGCGCCCTTGCGGTGGATGATTTCGTAGAAGAGGGTCGGGCGGTCGGTGATCGGCTTGGTGAATATCTGGAGCAGGTAGCCCTCGTCGTCGCGGTCCACGAGGATCCCGAGGTCGGCGAGCACTTCGATGTCCTCGTCGATCTGCCCGACCCGGTCGGTGAGCGCTTCGTAGTACGTCTTGGGCACCCGCAGGAACTCGACCCCCCGGGCCCGCAAGCGTGACACGGTGTAGACGATATCATCGGTCCGCATGGCTACGTGCTGGCACCCAGCCCCGCCAAAGAACTCGAGGTACTCGTCGATCTGCGACTTCTTTTTGCCCGGCGCGGGCTCGTTGATCGGGAACTTGACGCGACCGTTGCCGTTCGACATGACCTTGGACATAAGCGACGTGTAGTCGGTGCTGATGTCTTTGTCGTCGAAGCTGATGAGGTTCTTGAACCCGAGCACGTCTTCGTACCACTTGACCCAGACGTTCATCTTGCCGAGCTCGACGTTGCCGACGCAGTGGTCGACCTCGATGATGCCGATGCCGTCGCCAGGTTGGTTTTCCTTTCGGAAGTGGGGCAAAAAGTCTCCCTTGTACCCGTCGCGATTGACCAGGCTGTGGACGGTGTCGCCATAGGTGCAGATGCCGGCGACGCGGACTTTGCCGTGGTCGTCTTCCAGCCATTTCGGCTCTTGCCAGCTCTTGGCGCCCCGGTCTGTGGCTGCTTTATGGGCCGTGTCCACGTCGTCGACCTCAAACGCGATGTCCTGAACGAAGTCGCCGTGGTAGGCGATCTTGCCGCTCATCGGGTGGTCAGGCACGAGCGGGGCAGAGAAGACGAGGCGCAGGTCGTTCTGCTCGAGCAGATAGTGGGCGTCGCTGCGGCTGCCGGTCTCTAAGCCGCTGTAGCCGGTGATGCCGAAGCCGAAGGTGTGCTGATAAAAGAAGGCCGACTGCCGGGCGTTGTTGACCCAATGGCGGACGTGGTCGACGCGACGGATGGGGAACGTGTCTGTGCTCATCGTTGGTTCCTGTGCTTCGGTTGCTCGCCCCAATTTCCCGGGAGGGGAATACGGTCGATCGGGCAACGAAGAGCTTTCATTATTATATCCCAATCTCCGGAGCCCCTCTCCCGTTTACAGGGGAGGGGTTTGGGGTGGGGGTAGACGAAAAGCTATTCTCAGGCTAACAAGCGATAAGGTCGTTGATGGGGCCTCTACTTCGTTCACCGTTAGATGATCACGCACTGATATGTGCCCATAATCTGGCGTGATCGTCGCGGCTCTCATGACCACAACTGTCCTACAACTTCAACTCAAGACCCCTAACACCTACTATGTGAACCAGCGCGCACCGCTGACGCCGAGCCCTGTGCAGAAGTTGCCACCTGGCGCGGTCAAACCGACTAGTTGGCTCAAGACACAACTCGACTTGCAGACGAAGGGGTTTTCTGGTCGACTCAGCGAGATCAGTCGATTCTTGGATCCTAAGGACAACGCATGGATGGGTACTGGCGACTCACAAAAGGCCGGTTGGGAAGAAGTGCCGTATTGGCTTCGCGGACAGACGGCACTAGCCTATGTGACCGGTGACAAAAAGCTCATAGCCGAAGTCAAACCATGGATCGAATCCGTCCTCAAGAGTCAGCAACCAGACGGATGGCTCGGTCCAGTAGGGAACCGGGACACCAAATTTGGAACACCCGACCTGTGGCCGAACTGCTTGATGCAAGCCGTTCTCCAGACGTACTACGAAGCGACAAAAGACAAGCGGGTTCTGACGGCCATGAACCGGTACATGGAATTTCTTTCGAATTTGCCCGATGAAAAGTTATTCGATCCGCGCCATTATTGGCACTACCATCGAGTGGCGGATCAACTCGCGTCGTTGGTTTGGCTCTATAACCACACAGGCGACAAGGCACTCTTGCCGCTAGCGGATCGGTTCCACAAGGCCAGTTCCGATTGGGTAGGTGGAATTCCCAACTATCATGGCGTTAACTTTGCCCAAGGGTTCCGCGAACCTGCGACCTACTCACTTTTCTCAAAGAACCCTGAACACTGGGCCGCTACCGAGAGAGACCTCAAAGCGATGCGGGACGAGTTTGGCCAGGCGCCGGGAGGTCTCTATACCGCCGACGAGAACGCGCGAAAAGGTTACACCGATCCGCGGCAAGCGGTCGAGAGCTGTACAGTCGCTGAGATGATGCTGTCGGACGAGCTTTTGTTCAGGTACAGCGGCGATCCCGTCTGGATGGATCGCCTCGAAGAGGTCGCCTACAACTGGCTCCCAGCCACAATGACAGCCGACCTCAAATGCCTGCGCTATCTCCAGTCTCCCAACCTGGCTGTGAGCGACGCCGCGCCAAAGAGTCCAGGAGTCGAGAATGGTGGCCCCATGTTCCTCATGGATCCAAATGACCACCGGTGCTGCCAGCACAACCTTGGGATGGCATGGCCCTTCTTTGTCGAAAACCTTTGGCTAGCTACGAACGAAAATGGGCTGATAGCCGCGGCCTATGCGCCCTGTACGGTGACGGCGAGGGTGGGTACGGGTGAGTTCGTCACGATCGAAGAGACTGGAAGTTATCCATTCGACGACAGCGTGGATTTCAAGATCAAAACTAAAGGAAAAGTCAAATTCCCTTTGTCCCTCCGAATTCCCTCCTGGGCCGATGGTTACGAGGTTTCGGTCAATGGAACAGTCGTGGCTGATTTCACGGGCCGCTCCGGAAAGCCAGGATTTGTGACGATCCACCGAGAATGGGCCGACGGGGACCAGGTCAAATCTAAGTTCGGATTGCCACTGAATGTGGTCGAATGGTCTCACCCTCAGAAGGGAGTCAGCTACATGCGCGGCCCCCTGGCTTTCTCGCTCCAGATCGGCGAGGAGTTCAAACAGCATTCACGGCCGAGTGGATGGAACGCGGTCGAGCTTTTCCCAACTACTGCGTGGAACTACGCATCCATTCCTGGAGCGAAAATTGAACTTGAAAGAGTTCCTTTTGGCGTCACGAACAGTAAAAAGCCATCCGACAAGCCAAATATCTTCACCGAAAACGAGGTCCCTGTTAGACTGAAAACCAAGATGAAGCGTGTGCCCGAGTGGACACTGGACATGTATGGGCTTGTCGCTCCGATGCAGGCGAGCCCCGTCAAGACGTCAGAACCCGAAGAGACGGTGACACTCATCCCCATGGGGGCCGCCCGGCTTCGCATGACCGTCTTTCCCATTGCTGGAGAGGCCGGAACTGGCACCGTCTGGACCAAACCTAGGGAGGCCCGGAAGCCGATTCCGACCACCTATTCCCACCGCAATTGGTGGGACAACGAGAACGCGTGCAGCGACGGCCTGTTGCCGAGCGGACCCGACGACGAGACGATTCCCCGGTTCACATGGTGGGACCACAAAGGCACCGAAGAATGGGTCGCCTACACGTTCGACGCGGAACGGACATTTCAAAAATGTCGCGTTTGGTGGTTTGACGACACCGGTAAGGGCGGATGTCGCCCCCCAAAATCATGGAAAGTCCAAGTCAAAACGGGTGGCGAGTGGCGCGATGTTGAAGTGATGGCCAAGGACGGGTCGACCACAACCTTTCGGCCGGTAGGTGGCCGCGAAATCAAACTGCTGGTTCACTTGCAAGAGGGATTCTCTGCTGGAATCTTAGAGTGGGAAGTCGAATAGAAAATGAATCTGAGGTCCTTTCATACTGCCGATGGCCTGCGCCGCACGACCAAGAAGCAGGGCTCGAACACCGTGACCTTCGTCTGGGACGGGAGTGACTACTTGAAGGAGTACCCATAGCCATGCC
>JAEURO010000127.1:4744-7609 GCA_016788345.1 Chthonomonadaceae bacterium | reverse complement strand
GCTCTAGTCTTTGGGGCACCTGTCGTCCTTCAGGCTCGAGAGAGGGCCAATTCTCTGAGGGCCATAGCGAGCCAACGCGGCCTGCCGATGCTTGTCTTTGAGGGAGGAGAGGCTTCGCGGTTTGACCGAGACGCGGTCAAGGTCGGCGTCCAAGGTGTCTGGAGGGTCATGGGGCATTTAGGAATGCGGGCCGGTGGGGTCGAGCCACTCAAACACCCCCCATTTGTCGCCGGATCTTCAGTGTGGCTCAGGACAAAACGAGGAGGCGTCTTTCACCCTGCCGTCGAACTTGGAGACAAAGTTTCGGAAGGCGAGACACTTGGAGTCGTCATGGACATCTATGGGCGCAAGAGAGCCAAGGTGACGGCCCCGCGGCGAGGCATGGTCATTGGAGTCCTGTGCCACCCGCTTGTCAGTCGAGGAGACGCTGTGCTTCATCTAGCCAGAGCCCGGGTTGCAGAATTCGGTACTGTCGTCTAAACTTAGCCTATGCGCGACGTGATACGTGGGCTTGTAGTCTATGCTGCCATGCTGCCCCTTGGGCTTGCGGCGTGGGTCGGTGCCGATGGGCCCGTTATCTACTTTGAAGGCGAAGTCCAAACGTCGCTGACCGCGCAGTGCGGGTCGTGCCACACTGGGGCCAACGCCTCGGCAGGACTTGACGTGACAAACTACAAGGCCTTGCTCAAGTCCGGTGCTGTCGTTGCAGGGCGTCCCGAGGCCAGCCGCCTCGTTCAAAGATTGCGTGGTTTGGGGGGAAAGCCGCAGATGCCGCTAGGGTTCCAGGCCATGCGCGAACAGAAGGTCGCCCTCATCGAGAAGTGGATCAGGGATGGAGCCAAGAGCAGTGGAAAGCCAGTCCTCCATTGGGCCTATGTTCCACCAAAACCCCCTAGGGTCCCGGCGGGATCGCTTTGGGCTAGAAATGCTATCGATGCGTTTGTACTGGAGTCTCTGAAGCTCCAGAAACTCACTCCAAACCCAGAAGCCCCTAGAGACGTTTTGGCCCGTAGGCTCTACTTGGACCTTACGGGATTGCCACCAAGTGTTGAGGAACTGGACCGATACCTCGCTGACAAAAAGCCCGATGCCTACGATCGACTTGTCGACCATCTGCTTGCGAGCAGGCATTATGGTGAGAAGATGGCCGTCAAGTGGCTGGATCTCGCACGCTATGCAGATTCAGATGGTTACGAGAAAGACCTCAACCGCACGGCTTGGCTCTACCGGGACTGGGTGGTCGATGCCTTCAACAAGAACATGCCTTACAGCCAGTTCACCATTGAGCAGATTGCGGGTGACTTGCTGCCACAGGCTACCAGCGCCCAACTCGTGGCCACTGGGTTCAACCGTAATGCAATGTTTAACTCCGAAGGTGGGGTAGATCCGGCGGAATCACACCACATGGTTCTCGTCGACCGCGTCAATACGACTTCTGCGGTTTGGTTGGGGTCGACAATGCAGTGCGCCCGGTGCCACGATCACAAGTACGACCCGTTCACACAACGGGACTACTATAAGTTTTTGGCTGTTTTTGACAATGCCGAGGTCGAACGGCGTGGCGATTACAGTAAGGGCCAAGAGACCTGGGTTGAGCCGACCCTCCCAGTGCCAGACCCTGTACAAACGAGGAAGCTCGCAGAGTTAGAAACAAAAATCAAGAAGTCGAGGGACTTGCTATTGGCGCAGTCAAAGGGTTTCGAGAAGGATTTTGACGATTGGCTTGGGAAGCTTGCGAAGGGCGACGATTGGGTAGCGGTCGAGACATCCTTGTCAACAGAAGCCAAACAAGCCTTCGATCGTCACGCAGACAACTCCTTCTTGGCCACAGGTGTTCCACCAGACAGAGACACTTACTCGATAAGGGTTGAGAACATTGGCCCAGCGACCGGATTTAGAATCACGGTCCTTCCTGACGAGTCGCTGCCGGGCCGTGGGCCGGGCCGGGGCGCCACAGGTAACTTCATTTTGACCCGCTTGTTGGTAAACAACGATAAGGGCCGGGTTCCGCTCAGGAACCTGGGTGCAAGTTTCGTCCAATCTGGCTACGATATCACCGGGCTGAAATCGGGCGAGCCGGGCCGCGGGTGGGCCGTCTATGGATCAATCGGCAAGCCCGCGGAACTTGTCGGCGTCTTTGACCAGCCAGTCCATGGCCCATTCACGATCAAGTTAGAGTTCAACGACCCAGAGTGGAAGCAGCATGTCATCGGTCGCCTCATGGTTGAAACCACATCGGTCGTCTCGCCAATCGTCAGGTCACCGGAAAATCTTGTAGCATTGGGCAAACCCAGTGACAAAGCCAACCGTGAACGCCTCTATCGGGCTTTTGAAAAAAACAATCCTAGCACTGCGCCAACTATCGATGCCCTAGAGCAGTTTGAATCTGAATTGAGGACCTTGAAATCGCAAGTTCCCCTTGCAATGGTCATGAAAGACAAGCTGGGGTCTCCGATCCAAACGAAAATCCATACGAGAGGGGAGTGGCGCCTTCCTGCAAACGTTGTCACGGGTGGCACCCCGCAGGTTCTAGGCCCCAAGCCTTCGCCAGGACGCTTCGACCGCCTCAGCCTTGCTAAATGGCTCGTGTCTGCCGACAACCCCCTGACGGCGAGGGTGCAAGTGAATCGGCTCTGGGAGGGACTTTTTGGCCGGGGCTTGGTTGAAACTTCTGAGGATTTCGGCACCCAAGGTCAAAAACCCTCCCACCCTCGACTCTTGGACTGGCTAGCGATTAAGTTCGTTACGTCTGGCTGGAACATGAAAGCTATGGTGAGGCTCATGGTAACAAGCTCGACATATCGACAGTCCTCGACCGCCTCTGTGGTCAAACTCAAAAAAGATCCCTCGAACCTATGGTTGTCG
>JAEURO010000127.1:0-4734 GCA_016788345.1 Chthonomonadaceae bacterium | reverse complement strand
TCTATTCGTGATTGTTTCTTATCGGTGGGCGGCCTCTTAAGCCCGAAAGTTGGCGGCCCAAGCGTTTATCCATCGCAGCCCGAGGGCGTTTGGGACACACCCTACAACTCCGAATCGTGGATGACAAGTGTCGGAGCCGATAGGTACAGAAGGGGGCTCTACACATTTTGGAAGCGGTCTTCGCCATATCCAGCCTTCATGGCCTTCGATGCGCCGCCCCGGGACACGTGCACAGTCCGCAGGACCGTGACCAACACTCCTTTGCAGGCCCTGGCCTTGCTCAATGACGCTGTAGCTGTAGAGTCTGCCTCAGGGCTTGCAAAGAAGATGTCCAAGATGTCGTTGCGACCTGGACTCATATATGGTTTCAGAGCCTGCACAGGACGGGTTCCCACACGTTCCGAAATAGACAGGCTCGTCAAGCTTGCCGAGCGCGTCAAGGCTCGCGGAGGCGACCACTACCAATCCGTGGCCATCGCACTATTGAACCTCGACGAGACGCTCTGCCGGAATTGAAGCTAAGACACAGAAACAAGTGCCTCTTCTTTGCGCTGTGCCAAAACTGCCTTCTTGATGAGAGCATGGTCTGGAAGCGAGAGGCCGGGATCCTTTTCTAGCAAGGTCTGGGCAGATTTTCTCGCTTGCTCGGCTAATGTGAGGTCGCGGACAAGGTCGGCGACCCTCAGGTCTGGCAATCCATGTTGCTGAGTGCCAATCAAGTCGCCTGGCCCACGTAACTTTAAGTCTTCTTCTGCGATCACAAACCCATCATGCGATTGGGCCAAGATTTGGAGCCGTTGTTGGGCTTCAGACGACTTAGGGTCGGCAATGAGAACGCAGTAACTTTGAGCTTGGCCCCGCCCAACCCTTCCGCGCAATTGATGGAGTTGAGCCAGTCCAAACCGGTCGGCATCTTCAATCACCATGATCGTCGCGTTCGGGACGTCGACACCGACTTCGATGACCGTTGTAGCAACGAGTACGCTGACGGTGTTATTGAGGAAGGCTTGCATGACGTCTTCTTTCTCTTGGGGCTTCATTTGCCCATGTAGCAAACCGACACTCTGGTCTTTAAACTCTTCGTTGCTGAGCCGGTAATAGAGGTCCTCTGCTGCTTGCGCCTGCATTTTCTCATTGTCAAAGATCAATGGGCATACGAAGTAGGCTTGGCGACCTTCTTCGAGCAATGTCCGTACCGTTTCGTACACCTGCTTGCGGTCGCTAGTCCGCTTGACATGGGTTTTGATCGGTCTTCGTCCTGGAGGCAGTTCGTCAATGACGGAGACATCAAGATCCCCATAGACCGCCATTGTCAATGTCCTTGGAATCGGCGTCGCCGTCATGACAAGCACGTCGGGCATGACTTTCCCTTTCGTACGCAGGGCGAGTCGTTGCCGTACACCGAAACGGTGTTGCTCGTCGATGACCGCCAGCCCAAGGCGAAGAAACTCGACCCCCTCCTGGATAAGGGCGTGCGTTCCCACCACGATATGGGCTTCACCGTTCGCAGCCTTTGCATAGGCCTTCTTCCTTTGTGTCGAATTGAGCTTGCCAATAAGCAGCGTCACATTGACTCCGAGCGGTTCAAACATGCGATGGAGATTGATGTAGTGCTGTTCGGCCAGAATCTCCGTAGGGGCCATCATGGCAGCCTGGTGTTGCGATCTCACTGCAGCTAATATTGCGCAAGCGGCCACTGCCGTTTTGCCGCTCCCGACATCACCTTGGACCAGCCTGTTCATCGGGATAGGTGTCTCCATGTCGGTCCAAATCTCTGCGACGACCCTCTTTTGCGCGTTGGTCAGTACAAACGGCAACATAGTCCGGACGTCTGTCCAAATGTCGCTGCTTGGAGATGAGGTGAACAAGTTGCTTAGGCTCTCTGCCGCTACATCGGACTTCCGCCAGTTTGTTGTTGAAAACGCGATGCCCGGTTCTTGCTTGACCTCGTTCCGGCGTAACTGGAGTCCGATCTGAAGGTACAAAAACTCCTCGAAGGCCAGGCGTCCTCGTGCCTTAGTTTGGTCGTCCATCGTGTCTGGCAGATGCATTTGTCGCAAGCTCCACTCCAAGGAAGGCAGCCCCTCGACTCTTCGGAGGTCATTAGGCAAAGGATCGATCACATCCTGTGCGCAGGCTAGGACGACGGCCTTGGCAGCTCGCCGCACAACTCTTTGCGTCAGCCCTTCGGTCAAAGGGTAGACAGGCACGATCCTGGCGAAATCGTCTGTTTCGCCCCCCTCGATGGCTTCCCACTCACAGTTGTGGAGCTCGAGTTGGCTTCTGTAGCCCTCTCGGACTTGGCCATAGGCGACGATGTCTTGCCCGATTGCCTTTTGCAAATGTTTGGCAGCGTAGCCTTGATTAAAGAAAGTCATATTGACGACCCCAGTCTTGTCTTCGACGACCCCTTGGACAACGACGCGCCCACGTCCCAAGGTTTTAGAGCGTACATCCACTAACCTGCCCTTGACAGTCGAAGAATGACCGGGCCGAAGGAACATGATCTGCGGAATATCGCGCCGGTCTTCGTATCGCCGAGGCAGGTGCCAGAGGACGTCACCGGCTGTTTCAATGCCAAGCCGCTTGAGAAGCATGGCGTTTTTTGGGCCGACCCCTTTAATGAATTGCACTTCGGTATCCAACTGGCCCCGGGACATCTCTATTCCTGATTATTCCAGTAAACTGGCCAGGTATGTCGAAACTTCATGAGTATCCCGTGTCGGTGTCTTGGGTTGGAGGCCGTGAGGGTAGCGGCCAAGTCAAGGCCGATCGGACCGGCGTCGAAGTGCCCTTGGTCGTCCCACCAGAATTTGGAGGACAGGGAAGTGGCACCAACCCCGAAGAACTCTTGGCGTGCAGTGTGGCGGCCTGCTACTCGATCACTTTCGGCATCATTGCCGCGAATCGAAAACTTCCCGTCAAAGATCTGTCAGTGAAAGCGGTAGGCGAAGTCGAGGAGTCTGGTCCGACGCTGGTGTACAAAAAAGTCACTCTGAGTCCACGAATTGTTCTGGAAGCCGAAGCGACTGACGAACACATGGCGTTGGCCGAAGACATGGCCCACAAAGCTGACAGCTATTGTCTCGTGACAAACGCAGTTCGCGGAAAGGTCGAGATCATTGTCGAGCCGACGGTGACGAAAGGATAACCCGTGCCAACCAAACTCGTCGTCGGTAACTGGAAGATGAACTTGTCGGTCGCACAGGCGTCTGCGCTTGTCACGGCACTGACCGATGACCTGTCTGCCAGGCCCAATGTCGATGTCGTCGTTTGTCCGCCCTATCTGTCGATTCCCAGAGTCAAAGAACTGACCAGGAACACTCATGTCAAGGTCGGGGCGCAAGACGTCTTCTGGGTTGAAGAAGGCGCGTTCACTGGTCAGGTCAGTTCAAAAATGCTCCACGACCAGTGTGTTGACTATTGCCTTGTCGGTCACTCAGAAACGCGAGGGAAGTTCGGAAAGCTCGAAGTGCCTGAATCGACAATAGGTTTCTTCGCCGAGACTGACGAAACGGTCAACCTCAAGATCAAAGCGCTCCTGTACTATGGACTTGTCCCAATTCTTTGCGTTGGGGAGACTTTGGCGGAAAGGGAGGCAGGTCGGACGGAAGCTGTCATCGAGACTCAAGTCAAAGGAGCGCTAGAAGGTGTCGAGAGCGCCGAACTTTATTCGTTTGTCGTGGCCTACGAGCCCGTATGGGCTATCGGGACCGGACAAACATGCGAGTCTGAAGAGGCAGGCAGAGTCTGCAGGTTCGTAAGGTCCACTATCGCGTCGGTTTCATCTGACGACGCTGCAGCATCGGTCCGGGTTTTGTATGGCGGAAGCGTCAAGCCGACCAATTCGGATGAGCTCTTTGCGCAAGACGGTATTGATGGGGGACTTGTCGGAGGGGCCTCGCTCGAAGCGGACGGCTTTGCGAGGATCGTACTCAGTGCGTCCTAGCGTTCGAGTCAGCGAGACAATAACCCAACTGGCTCAAATCATGACGCCAAACGAGGCGAATTTCCTCGGCAAAGTATTTGGGGGGTCGCTTCTCGCCTTAATCGATCTCTGCGCTAGTGCAACAGCCCAAAAGTACAGTGGTTTGGTCAGCGTGACTGCTAGTTTTGACCGGGTCGATTTTCATGATCCCATTGAGATTGGCGAACTCGTGACCTTGACCGGACACGTGAGCTTTGTAGGCAGGACGAGCATGGAAGTCACGATCGACGTTTCTGCCACCAATCTCAGATCTGGTGAATCTAGGCACACAAACACGGCAAGGGTGACGATGGTCGCGCTAGATAGTCAAAGCCGGCCAGCACCTGTGCCTAGCCTGATCTGCGAAACCCGCGAGGAAAAGATCAGGTTCCTCGAAGGGAAGTTAAGAAAGACTTATCGCCAACAACGTATTAAGGAGCTATCGGATGTCCGGACGCGCTTAGAGGGCTCCGATGACGCTGAGCTCGACAGCCTCATGATTGCTGACGGCCTTGGCTAAAGACGCATCTGGCGGACAGGCATAATGGGGCATGGCTGACCAAGGACTCTTTGCGCTCTACCAGCTTCACTTGGTCGATGAGGCCCTCTACGAGATCAAGCAGAGGGCATCCGCGCTTGACGTGGGCAGGGCCGAGGCCGCGAAAATCAAGGAACTGGAAGCCGATCCGGACGGAGTCCTTGGTACCTTTAGAGGACTAGAAAACGAGCTGAATTCACTTGAGATGGATCAGCAAGCCTTGGACACC
>JAEURO010000126.1 GCA_016788345.1 Chthonomonadaceae bacterium | reverse complement strand
AACAGCAATGACCAGAGGAGAGTCATTCGAGTTATCCCTTATCAGGATCCTTACAAGGACAAAATAAGCGACTGCCGAACAGAATTGAATCACGCCGAAGAAAAACAAGGGAATGGACTCAAAATTCGTCTTTCCGAGCCAAGACGTCGCGAAGGGATAGAGTGACATCCAAAACAAGAGGTGCAAGTTTGCCCATAGAGCGGTCCCTCCAACATGTTTGACAGCCTGCAAGACATGGTGATGATTGGCCCAGTACTCTCCGAGGATCACAAAGCTGAGCAGGTAGCTCAGGAACACAGGGGCGAGAGGGCGCAATGAGTGCCAATCCATGGCCGAGGGTGGACGAAGCTCCAGGACCATGATCGTGATGATGATGGCGATGACTCCGTCACTAAACGCCTCTAGTCTTGTCTTCGTCATGGAGCCTGGTTTAGCGGATGATCTCGCCTTCGCCGACCATCTCACTCAGCGTTTGCAAACAGTTGCCGGCTCTAGACCAGACAAGTGGGCGCTCGTTTCGCAAGAGGTCGACCACAGCGTGCAGGCTTGCCGCGTCTAATTGGTCAAGAAGCTGCTCGCTCCCGTCGGCAAAGAGAAGCGTGACGGCGCCATAACCCTTCCCGTAGTACCAAGCCGCCTTGTAGTGAGAGACATGAACCTTATCTTCCGTGCGCTAGATTTTAGCCCCACGGCCCTACTGTGTTACTCCAGCATCGTCCGAATAGAGCCATTTCGAGAAACTCGGTACGCCTGTCCTCTTCCTGATCAGTGCGCTACGGGCAAACATCATGGCTCTTTCACGTCTGTCGTGGCTCTCTGCCACGAATTCGGCCAATAGCATGGCCGCCTGACCCTTTGCATCGGGCTGCAACTCTTGCAGTCGAAAAGATTCGATGTCTGTCAATTCGCCCTGGTCCACAAAAATGCCGCCGCACTGGTCACAACCATCGAGGAGAATAGCGCTCTTATAGGCATAGTGATAACTGCTCATAACGCATTCGCACTTGGGGCACCGTCGGTGGATGTGGCTGATTTCTGTCGCTTGCGAATGTTGAACCTGATCAACCATGTTCATGCTTGCGGGGTCGTCGGTGATGACTTTGATGAGCTCAGCCTCGTCAAACCAAATGCCCCCGCAATTCGAACATACTTCGACGAGCGTGGAACCAAGAAACGTGCTTGCGAGTTCGTTACCACAGCCGGGACACTTCATAGCGGAGAGGTTACCAAATACATTGCGTAAAGATCGACGATTCAGATTGATCGATAGCTAGACTTCGGCGGTATCCTGACCTCATGAAGCTTCTGCTAACGCCCATCTTAGCATGTGTGCTGGTTTGCCCAGTCCTTTGCCAACTGTCCGAAAAACCAGAGCAGAGCAAGGACGACAAGGCGTCCGCGGCCATGACGCTCGCCGAGACCAAGGTCGACAGAACCGTCGTCCTGCCGTCAGGAAAACTTGATTACGTGGCTACTGCCGCGCAGATTCCACTCAAGACTCGCGAAGGGGAAGTCGAATGTCGGATGTTCTATGTGAGCTACGAAAAGAGAGGGGCCAGCCCGGGCACAAGGCCAGTCACCTTCGCTTTCAATGGAGGCCCAGGAAGCGCCAGCATATGGCTCCACATGGGCTCGCTCGGGCCAAAACGTGCCCCAATGTTGCCCGATGGTAGCTTGCCTGCACCACCCTATAGTCCAGAGGACAACATGGACACATGGTTAGATTTCACTGACGTGGTCATGGTCGATGCTCCCGCGTGCGGCTACAGTCGCTTGGCCAAACCGGACCTTGGTAGCAAATTCTTTGGTGTCCGCGAAGACATTGAAGCGTTTACCAGGTTTGTCAAGGATTGGTTGTCGAAGCACCAACGCTGGTCTTCCCCGCTCTTCATCGCCGGTGAAAGCTACGGCGGAATTCGTGGCTCGGGGCTTTGTCGCAGCCTGTTTGGCCAAGGTATCGCCGTGAACGGGTTTATTAGCATCTCCGGGTCCAACAACTTTCTTACTTTGGATGGAATGCGCGGCAACGACAGCACCTTCATAGGGTTTCTTCCATCTATGGCCGCATGCGCCTGGTACCACAAGAAACTCGACTCCAGGTTCAAAACGGTGGACCAAGTTGTCCGAGAGTCTGAGAAATGGGTCGAGGACGAATATGGCCCTGCCCTCCTCCGCGGCGATAGTTTGACCCCGGCTGAAAAGCAGAAGATCGCCGACAAGATGGCTTCGTTCCTGGGAATATCGAGCAAGTTCTGCATGGGGTCCAATCTTCGTGTGACCGAATGGATGTTTTTCAAGGAACTTCTTCGGGAAGAGGGACTCTCGATAGGGCGCTTTGACGGCCGCTTGACCGTCAAAGAAGAACTCAAAGTTGGAAACCAGGAGGCGAACGACCCAAGTGACGATGCCGTCACGGCCCCCTTCACCGCGAGCCTGCATGATTACTTTCAGCGGGACTTGGGGATCAAGACCGACATGCAGTATCTCAACTATGGTGATCTGACCGGATGGAAGTCACCCGAAGGCAGCTACCCAGAGACCTCGTCCGACTTAAGGGCGCTCCTGGCCGCGAACCAGCACTTTCGCGTTTTGTTTTGCTGCGGATACTACGACTTGGCTTGCCCACTATACGCATCGATCTATACAATCAACCACATGGGGCTTGACCCTGAAACCCGGTCGCACGTTTCGTTTGCCTACTATCCGGCAGGACACATGATGTACATCGAACAAGGAAGCCGCAAGAAATTCCACGACGACGTCCGAACCTTTGTACTCGATTGCCTGAAAAGCTGAGAGAGTTAGAGCGTGAACGCGGGTTCGTAGAGGGGTTGGTACAGCATGACGTCGTCTGCGCCAGGGATCGCCATCATCACACAGAGGCCAAAACCGTAGTCATTTACGTCGCCATTGAACGTCGCCCCCCGCGCACTCAATTCCGCCATCGTGAGATTGATGTCGTCGCACATAAAGCTGATCGAATGGTGCCGAGGCGACGAAAAGGACTGCCCATTCTGCTCGCCTGACGTCGGATGTACGCCCATTTCGCTTGGGCCAGAGTTGAAAATGAGCCAACCCTGACCAGACTCACCGTGCTCAAAATAGTTCCAACCAAGGACATCTCGAAAGAAAGCCCGAGTAGCAGCAGCGTCGTCGGAATAGATCATCGCGTGAATTGCGGTCACCACGGGCAGATTCTACCGTGGGCGGAATCCTCTCAGTCTCGTCATGAAGTGGCACGTGCCTCGTTTCTGACCGGCGCGTCTAGCTTTGCAAGCTTGACAACGAGGGAAACTCCGACGATCGTCATCATCCACCACGACGGCAGTTTGCTGATTCCGACCCAAGTCCAGACCTGATGTTGGTCAGGATATCTCCACACTCCTAGGAACGTACAAAGATGTTCGGTCACCCAGACAAACGAACCGATAAAGACGAACGCTAATGGCATGGCCATTGTCCGACTGGTCGCCAGCGTCCCATTCGCAGCCTGGACCGTCGTAAATCGAACACGGGTACGGGCAAACAACAAGAAAGCGAACATCAAGATTGAGAACCTGCAATCCAAGATCCACCGGTTCGTAAAGAAATTCAGGTAAACGAGTGTCAGCAAGACGGCCAACAAGCCTGTCTTTGGCCAGTTTTCAAACTCTAAGCAAAATCTCCTCTTGGCTTGCATGACATAGCTTGCGATACTGGCGTACATAAATCCGGAATAGACCGGCACCCCTCCAATCTTGGTCAGGCTCTCGCCGGGATACTCCCAACTTCCGTGATGAACCTTAAAAAGCTCGAGCGCCAACCCCAAGGCGTGGAACACAAGGGTGACCGCAAACTCGCGAAAGGTCTCCCATTTCGATGCTATAAACCCTATTTGGGCCAAGATTGCTACGAGCAACAGAAAGTCATAGCGATAGACAGGCATCCCAGACGACACAATGGAAGCGGAAATAAGGATAAGCGGAAATGTGGCCGATTGGATCTGCTTCCAAACAAATGACATTGCCTCCCCTGACACTTGGCGCATGACAAATGTCAACCACAATCGTCATCGAGCGGTTCCACGTGACCAAAATCGTGGTTCGCAAGCCACTTGATGCCAGCCCGCTCCAAGAAATCCGAAGGACTTGGAGCAGGTCATGCGGTTTGGTGGGCCCGGTGGGGTTCGAACCCACGACCATGCGGTTATGAGCCGCGTGCTCTAACCACTGAGCTACAGGCCCGACAATGCGATTCTACCTTTGGAGCGAAGATTTTGACTTTCTGTTGTCAATGACGGTGACACCCGCCGGCGGAGTCGTGTCGAATGTTCCCTTATGAAAGGACTTTACGGTCTGCCATTTGATGGCAACTTCGCTCAAGAGGGGCATGCCACGAAAGAAGAACTGTTGACCGCTTGAGGCTGCAGACTTGGACGTATCGACATCCCATCTGACCACGAGCTTCGCTCCGTTTTCTTCACGTATCGTGAGCCTTGACTCTCCGATTTGGACTCCATTGAATGTGACGACCCGTTGCCCCTGACCGACATCGGTGACCACTATGGGGTCACTCTTCGACACGATTTTTTCAAGGGCCTGCTCACCATCGAACAATTTGAACAGGTTTGGAACAGAAAAATTGAACTCATTGGCAAACAACATGAATCCGCTGGGCTTATCTGCAAGCGTCACAGAATCGCCCAAGCTATCCTTCACAAGGGTCTTCCCGTCGCAGGTCATCCGATACCCGTCGCCTCCGCAATCGGTGTATTGAACCCTAAATACACCCGGTTCCTTGAGAGACAGTTCGTGCCACGACTGCTCAGCCACGACGTCGTCCCAGTGCTCCCTCTCATATCTGACTACCGTACAGGACAGGTTCCGCCTAGCACCCATGTCCTTGAAGACTTCCTTAAGGTAAGCCTCCCCAGACCTGTCTGGCTTTGAGGGTTCGACCTGCTGCACAGCACAGACTAAGAGTGTCGCGATACTGGTGACCATATTTACGTTCTACCGCAGTCCTTTGTTCAGCACTAGGCTGGTAAGATCGAACCATGCAGTCGAATGCAAAGACGGTCGACGAGTATTTGGCGGCGCTCCCAGAGGATCGGTGCAAAGCCATATCGGCTATCCGCGATGTGATTCTAGAGAACTTGCCAGAGGGATATGAAGAGGGGATGCAATATGGGATGATCGGCTACTTTGTTCCACACAGCTTGTTCCCTCAAGGTTATCATTGCGATCCCAAACAGCCACTGAATTACGTCGCCCTCGCGTCCCAAAAGAATCATATGGCCATTTACTTGATGGGATGCTACGGAGACGAAAGTACGAAGGATTGGTTTGTCAAAGCTTGGACAGGCGCAGGCAAGAAACTTGACATGGGTGCCTCATGCGTGAGGTTCAAGAAGCTGGATGACGTTCCGCTCAGCGTTGTCGGCGAAGCTGTCGCGAAAATCCCTGTCCGGGCCTACTTAGACCGCTACTTGAGCGTCCTTGCGACGATGAAATCGCGCCAAAAACGAACCTGAAACTGAATCGATTCTGGCCGACAGGACGTCTATACCGTTTATGAAAAGGGTATGGATTTCTGCACTTGCGCTTTTTGCTGCCTCAGGGGCCGGGCTATTGTCGAGCTCCGGTGCCAGGGCAACGATTGAGGACGAAAAACTTGACGCCGCCAAGTTGAAAGACATGGTGGTCAACTTGGGTTACGAAGTCAAGGCCCTAAACACCGAGCAAGGGAAAGAAAAGTGGCAGTTTTCCGTGAGTAAAGGCGGCTACGACGTGCCAATAGGAGTCGAAATCAGCCCGAGCACCAACTATATTTGGCTTACAATCTCGTTCGGCGAAGTCAAGAAGGACGCAAAGTTTGAAGAACTCTTGAAAAAGAATGGAGAAATTCAGCCGGCCAATTTCTATATCACGAAAAAGGGGTTCCTCATGATGGGGCTGGCCATTGACAATCGAAAGGTCACGCCAGCCACCATGAAAAGGTGCGTCGATCTGGTGGCGCAAGACACTGCAGACACCGCTGACCTCTGGAAATAGGAGCCCAACAAAGCCTCCTCTCGAGGCGTAGAAACAACGTGTGGATATCGAGGCAGTACTTTTGGCTGGCGGTGCAAGCAGTCGGTTTGGTAGCGACAAGTCTGCCCTTGAGACAGATGGAGAAGGGCTGGCCCGCAGGATAGCGCGGCTTCTCAGCCAAGTCACACAGAAAGTCACCATTCTGGGAGGCCAGCCCATCGAAGGGCACAGGCACTTGCCCGACCTCTTACCTGGAGCAGGGCCCTTACGGGCTCTATCTGGTTTCACGCCTTCGGCTAACCATGTGTTCGTTGCTTCTTGTGACCTACCAAAGTTTGACCCTAGAATTGTCCTTCTCCTTCACGAGCGTCTCAACCGTAATCCTTCCGTCCATGCCACAGTTCCTCTGGTCGGACACAAGAGCCAGCCTCTCTGCGCCCTCTATAAGTCCGAAGCTTTTCAGTTCATTTCGACTCCTCTTGCCGAGGGTCGGTCTTCGATGATGTCCTGGCTGAGCACTCTTTGGATCGAGCCCGTTTGCGAAAATGAGATCACGGCGGCGGGGGTCGACCCCGGAACTGTCATGGGGTTTAACACGCCAGAAGAGCTTGCAACGCTTCTTTCCGGGCCTTTGGACCAAGCAGACTGAGACACTGCGCGGCCAAAACCGTCAGAATCGCAGTCATGCGAAAGGTATTCATCATTCTTGGTGCCCTGTCAGCGGTTTGCCACGCCCAGACCCCCATGGACAAAACCATGATCGTAGTCAACGGTCAGTCAATCGACGCCAAGACTTATTTTAAGCGTATGGAGGTCATGCCCGGTGTCGGAAAGCTGGTCAACGATAAGTTTGTGGTCGCCACGCCTGGATACCTGGCTATGGACAAACTCATCACCGAGACCTTGCTCCTGCAGGTAGCAAAGGAAAAGGGAGTGTCTCCAACTGACGCAGAAGTCGACGCAGCAATCAAGGAGAGAACGGCCGAGTCTCCAGGCCTTGTCGAAGGTTTGGCTAAGATCGGGTTCACATTGGACGATCTCAAATACGACACGAAAGTTCAACTCGCAGAATTCAAACTTCAAACAATGGGGATCAACATCACAGACTTTGAAGTTGAAAAGTTTTATGCAGAAAACAAGGGCACGTACACGCTACCGAAGAGGTACAAGCTTAGCGTTATCGCAGTGGACACGGACTCAAAAAAGCGAGCTGTTGACGAAGCGCTCAACTCGGGAAAGACGTTTGCTTCAGTCGCTCGGGACATGAGCATGGACGTTACAAAGGCTAATAACGGGGCTCTGGGTGAAGTCCCCGAATTCACTCTAACCGGCGGCACGCAAACGGCAGTCAAGGCAGCCAAGAAAGGCGAAGTTACCGAATGGTTGAGCAACGGGGAGCTCAGCGTGAAGTTTTATGTCGAGGACATTCTTGATGCCAAAGTCGTCCCACTCGATGCCACCCTAAAGTCTAGTATCAGGCGAAACCTGCTTCTAGACCGTGGACGTGTCAAGAACGATTTGAACAAACTGATGGCTGACGCCCGATCAAAGGCATCAATCGAGTTTAAGGGAACAATTTTCGACGACCAGTTGAAAAAGAGCTACGGAAAGGGCTGAGGCTTGGACGAAAATCTGATCCGCTTGGGACTCAAGGGCCCTTCGCAGGTACATGTCGCTCCAGTTGTGCTCGTACCGGACGAGCGCGCTCACCAAGTCTTCTTGGGGTTCGGTACACGCTTGTCGCACGTCCTGAGTTCGCTGAGTCAACGGTACATCGCATCC